>JBFZFJ010000146.1:0-9245 GCA_041306405.1 Verrucomicrobiales bacterium
GCGGATGAGAATTTTGGTAGTTGGCAAAGGCGGGCGCGAACACGCGCTGGTAAGGGCTCTGGCGGAATCGCCGGGCAGTCCCGAGTTGTTCTGTTTTCCCGGCAGCGACGCGATTTTCGAAATCGCAAAGCCTGTCGATGCGGATGGCTTGGAATCGCTGGTCGCCTGGATGAAGTCCAACGCCATCGACCTCTGCGTCGCCGGCGAGGAAAGCTATCTCGTGAAAGGCGAGGGCTTGGCGAATCTCTGCGGGAAAATCGGAATTCCCTGCTGGGGGCCGCCGAAGGAATCCGCGCAACTCGAAGCCAGCAAGGAATTCGCGAAGGAATTCCTGGTCCGGAATTCGATCCCGACCGCGCGCGCCACCGCCACCGACACGCTGGAAGAAGCGGTCGCCGCGATTGCCGGGGAATACCCGACCGTGCTGAAATTCGACGGCCTCGCCGCTGGAAAAGGTGTGGCCGTCTGCCCGGACGATGCGTCCGCGATGAGCTTCCTCGATGAAGTTTTCACCCAGCGCCGTTTCGGTCCCGGCCGCGTGCTCGTCGAGCAATGCCTGACCGGCCCGGAGGTCTCGGTTTTCGCCGCAATCATCGACGACCAATACCTCATTTTCACCCCGGCCCGCGATTACAAGCGCGCCCACGACGGCGATCTCGGCCCGAATACCGGCGGCATGGGAGCCGTCGCCAGCCGCCAGCTCGTGTCGCAGGAAATTCTCGCGCAGATCGAGCAGGAAATCGTCCGCCCAACCGTGGACGGGCTCCGCCGCGAAAGTCTGCCTTACCGCGGATTCCTCTATTTCGGCATCATGCTCACCCCGACCGGGCCGCAGGTGATCGAATACAACTGCCGCTTCGGCGACCCTGAATGCCAGGCGGTGATGCCGCTGGTGCAGGGCGATCTCGCCGCCTTCTGCCTCGCCGGCGCGAATGGCGAACTCCGCGCCGATCTCATCAGTTTCGACGATGGCTGGAGCGTCTGCGTCATCCTCGCCTCCGCCGGCTACCCGGAAAGTTCGCGCAACGGCGACGAGATTTCCGGCCTCGAAAAGGTCACCGCGGCCCGCGTCTATCATTCCGGCACCAGGCGGACCGCTGATGGAAACTGGGAGACTAACGGTGGCCGCGTGCTCGCCGTCGTCGCCGGTGCCAGCACCCGCGAACAAGCCGTCACCCAGGCCCACGCCGCCGCCGACCTCGTCGCATTCGACGGCTTGCAACGCCGCCGCGACATCGGCATCCTCAATTTTTGATCCCATGGAACACACCCTCACCGCAGAAGACATCGCCGCCGGAGTGGAGCGCCTCGCCCGGGCGATCCGCGAGAAACACCGCGGCCACCCCGTCGCGCTCGTCGGCATCCGCAGCCGCGGCGATGAAGTGGCGGAACGGGTTTTGACGCTGCTTTCCGAGGAGGACGGCTGGGAGCTGTCGTTCGGCGTGCTCGACATTTCGCTCTATCGCGACGATTTCGAACACCTCCGCGAAAGCCCCTCCATCCAGGAAAGCGACATTCCCTTCACAGTGGACGGCGCGCACATCATCCTCGTGGATGACGTCCTTTTCACCGGTCGCACCATCCGCGCCGCGCTTGACGCCCTCTCCGACTACGGTCGCCCGGCCAAGGTCGAGCTCGCCGTGCTCATCGACCGCGGCCACCGCGAAATGCCGATCCAGCCGGACTACGTCGGGATCACTCTCGACACCCGCCGCCTCGATCATGTATTGGTTTCCCTAGAAGGGACGGACGGCGTGGATCGGATCCAGATCGTCGCAAAGGAAAAACCATGAGTCTCCTGCCGCAGCACAAGAAATCCGCCGGGGAAATCGCGAAACTCCGCGAGACCCTCGGTATTCACGACCCGTCGTCTGCTGCGGAATCGCCTTCGCCGGACTCGGCGGAAACATCCCAGCCCGCAGCCGAGAAACCCCACTCGCCCAAGCCGGTGCATTCTCTCAAGCGCTCCGAGCGGACTCCGGTGCTCGCCGTCGAGGCGGATGTGCCGGAGCCGGCCGTCCTCCACGAGCCCCGCGACCCCAAGCAAGTCCGCTCGCTCCGCAAATCCGAGCAAGTCCCGCTCTCCGCGATTCACCAGCCAGCGCCGGATTCCACGCTGCCGATCCACCGCCACAGCGACGAGGAAATCCAACAGATCCGCCGCCAGGAATCGCTCGCCGCGCTCGCGCCCGCAGCCCATTTGCTCGCCCGGAAAGCCCACCCGGTCATCGTCATTCCCGGCTACCTTTTCGCCATCGCCTCGGCCGTAGGCTACCATTTCTACGATCTCCAAATCGCCGTCACCGCCGCATGCGTGGTGATCGCGCTGCTCTTCGCCGCCTTCATTTACTTCAAGAAACCGCTCTCGCTCCATCACGCCGCCTTCATCGCCGTGATGTCCCTGTTCGTCATCGTTTTCGGCGCGCTCTACTACTTTCCCCAACTCCGGCATGGCACGTAAAGACCTACTCGACATCTCAGCACTCGACCGCGAGGAAATCGAACACCTCCTCGATCAATCCATCCCTTTCAAAGAACTCTTCACCCGCTCGGTGAAAAAAGTCCCCGCACTCAAGGGCAAGTCCGTGCTCATGCTCTTCTACGAGCCCAGCACCCGCACCCACTCCTCCTTCGAGGTCGCCGCCAAGCGCCTCTCCGCCGACGTCACGAACTTCGACGTCACCCACTCCTCCATCACCAAGGGCGAGTCAGTTAGGGAAACCGTCGAGACGCTCCAGGCGATGCGCACCGACTACATCATCGTCCGCCACAAAGCCTCCGGCCTTCCCGGCACCATCGCCCGCCTCACCAAAGCCTCCGTTATCAACGCCGGCGACGGCGCTCACGCCCATCCTACGCAAGCCTTGCTAGACGCCTTCACCATCAAGGAGAAATTCCCCGACCCTACCGGGAAAAAAGTCCTCATCGTCGGCGACATCCTTCACTCCCGCGTCGCACGCTCCACCAGCACCATTTTGAAAAAGCTCGGTGTCGATGTCGCCTACCTCGGCCCCGGCTCGCTGGTCCCGCGCACCGGCCCCGAGAACATCCGCCGCTTCACCGACTACAAGGAGGCCATGGCCTGGTCGCCCGACGTCGTCTATCTGCTCCGCGTCCAGATGGAGCGCCAGGACGTGCAGTATTTCCCCAGTCTCCGCGAGTATCACAAACTCTACGGCATCAGCGACGCCCGCCTCGACGAAATCCGCAAGCGCGGCCTCTACATCATGCACCCCGGCCCCGTGAACCGCGGTGTCGAGCTCTGCGACGCCGTCATGGACTACGAACGCAGCCTCATCAATGACCAGGTGGAAAACGGCATCGCTGTGAGAATGGCCGTGCTCTACTGGCTGAAGCCGGGTTCCGTGGACTGACTGCCGGCTTGAAATTTCCCCACCTCCAACTAATTTTCCTCCATGACAGCCATTGCAGAACGACTTTTTGAAACCGCCATGGCTCTCGGTGACGAGGAGCGCATCGCCTTGGCGGAAAGGCTGATTGAGAGTGTCCATGATGATCCGGAAATCTTCGCCGAGCAGCTTGAAATCGCCCGACGACGTGCTGCCGAAATCGAATCAGGGTTGGTAAAAGCGATTCCCGGCGATGAGGTTTTCCGCAGGGTTCGTGAAGCCCTATCTGAAAAAAGACGCGGCGCATGAATTTCCGATTCCACCCCGAAGCCTACGATGAGTTTCTCCTGGCGGCCTCTTGGTATGAGGATCAGGAAACAGGGTTGGGAGACGATTTCGTTTCTGAAATCAACCGTGCGGTTGCAACCATCGTATCGGATCCATTGAGATTTCGTGTGGTTGACGGGCCGGATCGCATCTGCCGCGTAAAACGGTTTCCATACTCCATTTTCTATCGCTACGATCCATTGACCGCTTCGGTTTTGATTTCCACTGTCTTTCATCAAAGTCGTCGCCCTGGAACCTGGAAAACCCGGCATTTTGATTCCAACGATCTTATTTAAACTCATGACACTCCTCATCACCAACGCCCGCATCGCCTTCGAGAATTCTTCCGATCTCGTCTCCGGCGATGTCCTCATCTCCGACGGTAAGATCCAACAGATCGGCAGCGGCCTGGCCGCTCCCGACGGAGCCCGCGTCATCGCCGCCCGCGGCCGCATTCTCGCGCCCGGCATGTTTGACGCGCACGTCCATTTCCGCGAGCCCGGTTTCGAGGCGAAGGAAACCATCGCCAGCGGCACGGAAGCCGCGATCAACGGCGGCATCACCGGCGTGGTGATGATGCCGAACACCCGCCCGGCGATCGACTCGGCCACCGTGGTCGCCAATGTGTTGGACATCGCCAAACGCACCGCCCGCATCCCGGTTTACACCTCCGGCTGCGTCACCAAGGACCGCCATGGCAAGGAACTTGCCGGCATCGACGGCATGCGCGCGCTCGGCGTGACGATGCTCACCGACGACGGCGATACCACGGGCGATCCCGCCGTGCTGCTGCGCGCCATGCAATATGCCACCGAGTTCGGAATGTTCTTCGCCAGCCATTGCGAGGTCCCTGAACTCGCCGGCCCGCGCGCGCTCAACGAAGGTCTCGTCAGCTACCGCCTTGGCATCAAGGGCTCGCCCGCCTGCGCGGAGGAAATCATCATCGACCGCGACATCCGTCTGGCCCACGCCGCCGGCGCGCACATCCACATCCAGCACGTCTCCAGCAAGCTCGGAATGGAAACCATCCGCTGGTGGAAGCAGCGCGGCGACGTGAAGGTCACCGCCGAGGTCTCGCCGCACCACCTGTTATTCACCGACGAGCACATCGGCGACTTCGATACGAATTACAAAATGAACCCGCCGCTGCGCACCAAGGCCGACAACGAAGGGCTGCTCCAAGGGCTCATCGACGGCGTCTTCGACCTCATCGCCACCGACCACGCGCCGCACACGCCGTTCGAGAAATCCCAGGATTTCGTCAGCGCGCCCAACGGCATCACCGGCATGGATACCGCGCTGGTCTCGCTTTACCACCACTTCGTCGCGACCGGCAAATTCGGCTGGGACCTCATCGTGAAGCGCTATTCCGCCGAGCCCCGCCGTCTGATGGGTCTGCCCGCCGTCTCGATCGAAGTCGGCCAGCCAGCCGATCTCATCCTCTTCGACACCGAGGCGGAAACGACCTTCACCAAGGATTTCATGAAATCCAAATCCCAGAACACTCCGTTCATCGACCAAACGCTCAAGGGCCGCGTCGATCTTGTCGTGCTCGGCACCGAGATCCTGCTGGAGCGCTCTTAGCCTCGTTCCCCTTGTTTTTCAGATTGAAACTCAAAGGGTTGACAGTTTGAAATTTTTGCCGATTTTAGACCCATGAAAACCATCTCCGTGCGAGAAATGAAGGCTCACTGGTCTGAAGTCGAAGCCCAGGTTCGAGACGGCGAAACATTCGAGGTGATCAATCGTGGTCGCCCCACGGTGCGGATTATCCCGGCCGCTCCACGCCGGATTCTGGTGTGGGAAGACCATCTCACCACCGCCATTCCCGCTTCCGGACGATCTGCGGAAGAAACCGTCGCCGCGGACCGGGAGGGTCGCTGGTAAACATGCTTTATCTCGATACCAGCGCGCTGCTCAAACTCTACATCCGCGAGCAGGGGTCGGAAATGGTGCAGGCACGCGTCGCAGCCCAGGATTTGCCCCTGCCGATCTGGGAGATTCAGGAAGCCGAGTTGATCAACGCGCTCCGGTTGAAGGCGTTCTGGCAGGAAATCACTCCCGCCCAGGCGGAGACCCAGATCGGATTTTTCCATGACCGTCGGAGGCGGGGACTCTATGTTTTTCCCGAGATCCAGCGGAGTTCCCTGATGAACACGTTCCGCCGGCTCAGCATGGAAACACCACGGCTCGGCTGCCGGACCATGGACATTTTCCATGTCGCATGCGCCGTGGAGGTCGCCGCCACCGAATTCCTCACTTTTGATCAACGACAAAACGCGCTCGCGACCCACGCCGGCTTGAACCTCACCACCTTGATTTGATACCCACGAAGTTCTCAAGTCATCACACTCCGGTTCCTCCGCTCCAACTTCTCCTAGACAAAAAACCCGCCTCCCGACACAAGCAACGCCATGAAAAAAACATTTCCCCTCACCGCGCCGAACCACCAGCCGGCGCGGGTGATCGAACAAATCAAGAGCGACATCCGGAAATACCTCAAGCGCGAGCGCAAGAAGGCGCTGCCGGAAGGCGTGGATTTCTGGGACTTCAACTGCAAGGTCGGCCAAGGCGACTCGGCTCCCGAAACCAAGCATGTCGAGGAACTCACCGCCGCGATCGACCAGGCGGCGGCGAGCGAAAGCGCCTCGGTCTATATCGAGATCCTGGCGACGCCCGGCCACCGCAAGAGCAAGGACGCGGGCTGATTTCTCACAGCTCGCCCTCGATCAAGTCGTCCAGCGTCTGGCGCTTGCGGACAACCGTGGCGGTCGCGCCTTCGACGAGAATTTCCGCAGGCAGCGGGCGCGAATTGTAGTTAGACGCCATGACGAAGCCGTAGGCGCCTGCCGACATCAGCGCGACGTGATCGCCGGGATTGAAATCCGGGAGCTCGCGGTCCTGGCAGAAGAAGTCGCCGCTTTCGCAGATCGGGCCGACGACATCCACCTTGAAGCGCTCGCCACTGGCAGGTTCCAGCAGCGGGACGATTTCGTGATGGCCTTCGTAAAGCGCCGGGCGGATGAGGTCGTTCATGCCCGCATCGACGATTTTGAAGGTCTTGGCGGAGCCTTTTTTCTCGTAGAGGCACTTGGTGATGAGGACGCCGGCATTGCCGACGATGTAGCGGCCGGGCTCCAACAGGATTTTCAAACCGAGGTTCTTGAGGCGCGGGACGAGCTCCTTGCCATAGCGCTCGATGGTCAGCGGGCGCTCTTCAGCCGGCTGCCTTTCCCACCAATTGATGCTGCCGGATTCGAGGGAATGCTTGTAAATGATCCCGATGCCGCCGCCGATGGACCAGAACTCGATGCCGTGCTTTTCCTTGAGCGCGGTGACCAGCGGGATGACTTTTTCGACCGCTTCGATGAACGGCGCGATGGACGTGAGCTGCGAGCCGATGTGCATCTGGAGGCCGCGAAGTTTGATGTTTTTCAACTCCTTGGAAGCGCGCTCGTAGAGGTCGGCGATGGCGGTGAAATCCACGCCGAACTTGTTCTCGGACTTGCCGGTGGAGATGTATTTATGGGTGTGGGCGTCCACGTTCGGGTTCACGCGCACCGCTGCCGGGGCGATCATGCCGAGCTCGCCGGAGACTTCGTTCAGATAGCGCAGTTCCTCCTCGCTCTCGACGTTGAACGAGTAAATGCCTTGTTCGAGCGCATAGACGATCTCGTCGCGGGTCTTGCCGACACCGGCGAAAGTGCAGTGCGCCGGATCGCCACCCGCCTTGATCACCCGGAAAAGCTCGCCGCCGGAAACGATGTCGAAGCCCGCGCCGTGGGTGGCTAGCAGGCGGAGGACGGATAGATTGGAGTTAGCCTTCACGGCGTAGGCGACCTCGTGATCGACGCCGTTCATCGCGGCGTCGAGACGGGTGTAGTGATCGATGATCGTGCCCGCGGAATAGACGTAGAGAGGGGTGCCGTGTTCGGCGGCAAGCGTGGAAAGATCGACGTCTTCGCAGAATAGGGAACCGTTTTTGTAGGAGAAACCGTGCATCGCGGAAGGGAATTAGCGGCGAATCCTCCCCGGGTAAAGCGAAGAACATGAATCCGGAAAAGTCTTGCCATTGCCGGAATCCCCGCTATCCCGGCGGCGCACCGCGCTTTTGCCGGTGAGGGGTCGATCAGATTGGCTCCACCCTTTTCCGGTCTTCATCGATGAGAGATTGTTTGAGGTTACTCCAACCGCTCATCGACACCGCCAGCCGCCGATTCCGGACGGGCAGGCAATTTAGACACATGATCCCGACAGCATTCGAGGCGTTGCCATTGGCCGCGCCCCTCCAACGCGTTTTGCGCGAACTCAACTATCAAACGCCTTCGCCCGTCCAGGCGCAGGCCATCCCGCTGCTGCTGGAAGGCCGCGACCTTCTCGGTTGCGCCCAGACCGGCACCGGCAAGACGGCGAGCTTCGCCCTGCCGATCCTCCACGCGATCCATGAGCGGCCGAAGCAAATCAAGCCGCGCCAATGCCGCACGCTGGTGCTCGCACCGACCCGCGAGCTCGCCGGCCAGGTTGGTAAAAGCTTCACCACTTACGGTGCCCACGTCCGTTTCCGGCAGACTCTGATCTACGGCGGCGTCGGCCAGAATCCTCAGGTCTCCGCGATGCGCGGCGGCGTGGACGTGCTGGTGGCGACTCCCGGCCGCTTGCTCGACCTCATCGAACAACGCGCCGTCGATCTCTCCGGCGTCGAGTTTTTCGTGCTCGATGAAGTGGATCGGATGCTCGACATGGGCTTTGCCCGCGACGTGAAGAAAATCGTGGCGCTGCTGCCGTCGAACCGCCAGTCGCTGTTCTTCTCGGCGACGCTCGCCCCGACCATTGTCGAGCTCGCGCAAACCATCCTGCGCAACCCGGCCCGCGTCAGCATCGATCCGGGCACGACGACCGCCGAGCGCATCGAGCATCAAGTCTGCTTCGTGGACCGCGAGAACAAGCGCCCGCTGTTGGAGCAACTCCTTCGCGAGCAGGCCGGCGCCACCAGCGGCAAGCTCACCATCGTCTTCAGCCGCACCAAGCACGGTGCTAACAAACTCGCGAAAAGCCTCTGCGAAGCCGGCTTCCCGGCCGATGCCATCCACGGCAACAAGTCGCAGGCGCAGCGCGAGAAGGCGCTGGAAAAATTCAAGAAGGGCCTCACGCCCGTGCTCGTCGCCACCGACGTCGCCGCCCGCGGCGTGGATGTGAAAGACGTCGGACTGGTCGTGAATTTCGACCTGCCTAACGAACCGGAAGCCTACGTCCACCGCATCGGCCGGACCGGACGGGCAGGTGCGGAAGGCCGCGCCGTTTCATTCTGCGCGGAAGACGAGCGCGAGTTCCTGCGGGAAATCGAAAAAGTCATCAAGATGGCCGTGCCCCGCTGGGACGACCACGCCTGGCACGACGAGTCGTTAGCCGACCGCCATCTCCGGATGCGGACCGGCGGCGGCATGGTCCAAGGCGGTGGAAATCGCGGTCGCCAAGGCGGCGGTGGTGGAAACCGCGGCGGTGGCGGCGGAAATCGTGGCGGCGGTGGCATTGACTACAGCAACGCCACACGCGGCAACAACCGTCGTC
>JBFZFJ010000147.1:0-2917 GCA_041306405.1 Verrucomicrobiales bacterium
CCCGCCCTCCAGTCTACGCCGCCTACTTCGCTGAAGCTACGAAGGCCAAGAAGGCTACGACAGGCAGGCCGGTCCGACCCAATGGCTCTTTCAGGGGCCTCCCGCAGAAAGCAAATTCCTAGCAATCCCGATGGCGGATCCCCGCGAATGGTGCATGATGGGTCGTCTTGCACCACATCCACCCATTATGCCGCCCCTCCGGTCCGGTCCAACGGCTGTTTCAGGAGCCTCCCTCCAAAGGCAAATCCTTGCAGTCGAAGGTAGCGGTTTCATCAAAGTCCTTGAGAGGCTTCGGAATCGCCACCCTCAATGCTCACAAGCCGGCGACCCACCCGCATACACCACGCCGCTGGTGATCCGCACCTTGTCCCGCGCTTCCAGGAAGCGGAGCAGGCCATCAAGATCCATGCCCATCGCCGAGCCGGTGTGAAAGGTGACGGATTTCCCGAATCGCTCGTTCACGACTTCCATCAGTTGGCTCAACCGGATGGGCACGCGCAAGCTGGCCGCCGTCGGTTGATCCAATCCCTTCCGGGTGTCCTGTTTTGCGGGATGCCCGGGAGCATGGTAGGCTGTTTGGAATAGTCTGAGTAAATCAACTGTTGGTTGATTTACTGATCGAAACGAAACACTTGGCTTGATTTTGTTTCGATAATGCCTTACCGATCAACTCAAAGTTGATCTATGACGAACAATCAAATCAAAAATCTCCAAACAAGCATCCCTCGCGGTGGACCGTTCGACACGGAGCGTTTGTCGGATCTCGGAATCTCGACGGCGCTCGCACATCGCTACGTGAAGTCGGGCTGGCTCGATAAGCTGGGTCGGGGTGTTTTCATGTTTGCGGGCGACTCACTCACCCGGGACGCCTCCCTGTGTTTTCTGGAACGAAAAATCCCCGGACTCCACGTGGCGGCCAAAACGGCGCTGGCGTGGCATGGGTTCCGCCACAACGTCGCCCACGAGGAACCGATGGCGCTATGGGGCGATAAAACTGGTGACCTGCCGGAGTGGTTCAAGGAGCGTTTTACGGCACGCTACGGCACACCCCGACTGTTCGACGACGATCTACCGAACGGATACGGCATCTCGCCGTTGCCAGGCACCCAGGACGGACCCCGCGTTTCGGAACCGGAACGCGCCTTGTTGGAAATGCTCAGCGAGGTCGGCGTGCAGCAGGAAGTCGATGAAGCCCGACACATCATGGAAGGCGTCCGCCAACTCCGCACGCGCCATCTCATGCGCTTACTGGCCGCCTGCCGCATGATCAAGGCGGTGCGCCTTTGCGTCGGATGGTCGGAGGAACTCGGACTGCCTTGGGCGGCCAAGGCCCGTGAAGCGTCTGAAGGGAAAATGGGCTCCGGCCGCTGGGTCGCCCGTCTGAAGGACGGTAGCACACTCATCCTCAAGCCATGATGAACCGTGCCTACATCGATGCCGTCAGGTTGCTGCTCGAAGTGGCACCGGAGGTTTTCCGCGAACCGGTATTCGCACTGAAGGGGGGAACCGCGATCAACCTTTTCCTCCACGACATGCCGCGCCTGTCGGTGGACCTCGACCTCGTTTTCATCGATCACCAACCCGGACGTGACGAAGCCCTCCAGCGGATCGGCACGGCCCTCGCTGCCGCCAGCGCGATACTTGAGTCCCGTGGCATGCGCTGCGCACGCGGCTCTGATGCCGAGGAAACGAAGCTGTTCGTCGAACGCGATCGGGTTCGTGTCAAAATCGAAGTCAACCATGTCTTCCGTGGCACAGTGCTGCCGCCCGCTCCGCGCCCGCTCTCCGAGAGCACTCAAGACTCTTTCTTCACTGACATCGAACTGCCGCTGCTGCACCCGGACGAACTCTATGGCAGCAAGTTGGTGGCCGCCATGGACCGCCAGCACCCGCGCGATCTCTTCGACGTGCTGGGCCTCTATGCCCGGGATGGTCTCACACCGGGAGTCGTCGAGTGCTTTGTCTGCTATATCGCCGGGCACAACCGGCCCGTGCACGAAGTGCTCTTCGCCAACCAGCTCGACATCGCCCGGTCCTACATTAACGAATTCGTCGGAATGACACGAGAGCCACTGGCCCTTGATGAATTGCTGCAAGTTCGCAACAGCCTCTTTAGCGAACTTCCATCAGCCCTGACAAACAACCACCGCGAATTCCTCCTGGGACTTGTGGGCTGCGAGCCCGACTGGTCATTGATGTCCTGCCCACATCTCCGGGACATGCCCGCGATCCGCTGGAAGTTAGCCAACCTCCAGCGCCTGCACGAAGTGAACCCCGCCAAGTTCTCTGATCAGCAAAGCGAATTGCGCCGTCGCCTCGGAACATAGGCCTTGCCGGACCATCATCGTTTCCCACAGCCCGCCCGGTCACGCACCCGGCGGGCTTTTTCGTGTCCACGCCACGAACACCAGTCCCTTTCACCCGACACGCCAATACCCACACCCGACACGCCGATTTCATCACTGAAGCGCAATTTCCCCACCACCACTCCCACTTCCTCCAACGCCGCCAAAACCACTCATCACGCCAATCCATCACCTGAAAACCGTAGCGAGGGCGGCCTGTCACGACGGGCCGCCCTTGCCGCATCTCCAATCCAACATCCAAAATTCAACATTCAAAATCATCATGCCTCACTTCACCGGAAGAGGATTTTTTTTAGTTAAAATGTTAAAATCGATTGGTGCTGGTTGATCGGGCGATGCTCCGACATCGCCTGTTTGAACAAACGTTTCAAATCAACGAACACCATGAGTAAACAGACAGGGATGCAGGCAGCGGCGCAAGCCGGGATTGAGGATTTTAACGGGATTTTCCAGGAGCGGCTGCGCGGCATCGTGCGCGAAGGACTTTTGGCGATGTTCGAGCAGGAGGTGACGTCGCTGTGCGGCGAAACCTATCGCCCTTCGGAGAGCCT
>JBFZFJ010000148.1:0-4722 GCA_041306405.1 Verrucomicrobiales bacterium
GGCCATCGGCGGGCGGAGTCAAGCGGGGCCGGGGCGGGGTGGCGAGCGCGGAAAAACGCAAATGTCGCAAATTCGGCGCGCGGCCTCAGCGCCACAGCTCGCAGGCGTGGGCCGCAAATCCCGCGCCGAACGCGGTGAGCCACAGCCTCCGGTCCTCCGGTTGGTCCGCCGCCAGCCGCCGCTCGAGGGCGAACAGCACCGAGGGACTGCTCATGTTGCCGTGATCGCGCAGGACCTCACGGGTTTCTGTTAAATGAAACGGCAGCACGCTTTCCAGAGCCTCCACCACATCGCGCCCGCCGGAGTGGGCGAGCACTTGGTCCGGCTCGGCCGCGCGTTGCGCGAATAACCCGGCCACCGCCTCCGCAGCCAGTCCGGGCACCGCGCGGTGGAGTTGGTTTTTCAGCTTTCCCGCCGAGTTGACGAAACGGATTTTCTCGCGTTCCTGCGGGAGATGGGTGGTGGTGAAATGTCCCGCCTGCCAATCGCCGGCAGCTCCTTGAGCGGTCCAGACCGCTGCCGCCGCGCCGTCTCCAAACAGGCAGAGGCTGATCAGGACGCCGGGGTCGTCATTGGCGAAAAACGCGGACGAACAGATTTCCACCGCCACCGTCGCCACCACGGCCTGCGGGTTCGCCGCCAGGAATCCCTGGGCGGCCCGCATCATCGGGATCGCCGCGCCGCAACCGAGCCCCACGAGATCCGCCAGATAGACGTCGTGCCGCATTCCCGTTTGTTCCGCCACATGACTGCTCACGCCGGGGCAAAGGTAGCCGGTGCAGGTGCAGACAAAAAGCGCGTCCACGTCCGCCGCCATCAGGCCGGATTTCTGCAAGGCGTCCAGCAGCGCGGCGCTCGCCAGCGGTGGGGCCTCCCGCTCGAAGTGGTTGTTCAGTTTCTCCGCGCAGTGACCGAAGGAATCCTCGATCGAATCCAGCGCGAGATTCCGCCGGTCGATGCCCGAGGAGCTGCTGGTGAGGATTTTCTCCATCAGCGCGGCCGACCTCGGCTTGAGGGTTGCCAGGAAATCTCCTCCAGCCATCGCCTGCCAGCAGGATTCCTGGGTGAACGAACGGGGCGGGACGGCGGTGGCGATGGAGCGGAGATACATGAGAGGAAAAGGGGTTCTAACGAACCATGGCGAGTATCGGTTGGAACGGCAGCAGGCGGGCGGAGGCCAGGCTTTGCAACAAGGATCTACCGCCAGCGTCGGATAAAACCGCGTGCAGCACTCCGGAGACAGCCAGTCTGCGCATGAATCTTCGACGCACTGCGGCCCGCACGGTGTTCACCGCGTGTTGCCAGGACTGTTCTCCCCGCGACCACGCGACGAGCGGCTCGATAGCACATTCCGCCGCTTGGAACGCCATCGACATGCCGTTTCCCGTGAACGGCGGGATCATGCTTTCCGCATCGCCCAGACCAAGAAGACCGGGCACCGGGATTTGGCGGCCGAGCTCGAAGCCCGCCACGGCGGAAAATGATTCCGCGCGCCACTCGCTGTCCCGCAGCGCGCTGGCGAGCCTGTGGTTTCCTCCCGCTTCCAGATAGGCCGGCAGCAGGTCCGCGCCGCTTGCCCGGAGCGAGCGGTCGATCCGGAACAACCCACAGACATTGGTCCAACCGTCTTCCACGTCCGCGAGTCCGGCATAGCCGTTCGTGCCCGCGTGCATTTCCAGATCCGCCGTTTTCGGAAGGTTTCGCACGTGCGCCTTGAGGCCGATCCACTGGCCGTTGCGGGGTCTTCTTCCCGCCGTCCAGACGAAGCCGTCCCGCGGTGAGGGCCTGGCCCGGACGCTCGTCCTGACATCTCCGCCGAGGGCCGCGACGTGATCGCGGAGCCGCTTGTCCAAGCAATACCGGGAAATCCCGAGCGCCGGAGTTTTCAAATCATCACGATGGATCAGCCGGCCGCAGTCATGCCAGCCGAGCGACTGATGGCGGAGCGCGTCTTCGAAGAGGTTGGCGATTCCAAGCGCGGCGAGCGTCTCGCCGGTGACGCCGGAAATGAACTCGCCGCAAACCCGGTGACGCGGATAGTTCCCCGCCTCCAGCACGGTCACCGGCACCTCGTGCAGGCGCAGAGCAGAGGCCAGCGACAATCCCGCCAAGCCTCCGCCTGCGATGGTGATTTCCTGTTTCAACTCCGCGAGGCTAACACGCGTCTCGCCCCGCGCCACGAGGAAGTTTCACGGATGAGCCAGCAGGCGGGATCGAGCCCGAGAAACCCGGTGATTTCTCCCGTCGTGAAGCCCGCCCGGATGCTCACGTGCATGTCGTGCCGCGTCACGCGATTGATCCACGGGTGCATCAGCCAGCCCAGAAAACGGGGCAGCCGCGCACGGTCGGGCTCGTTGAAAACCAGCACGTCGAACTTTTCAAACCAGCGGCCGAGAACCGCCAGCGAATCCTTCTCGAAATGGTGCAGGAACAAATTCGCCACCAGCACGCCGCCCGCTGCCGGTGACGGTGCGGCGAAAATATCCCCGCGATGCCACTCGACCCGCGAATCCAGATCGTCGGGAGCCGGTGCGAGGTCATAAGCCGCCACCGTCGCGTGGGGAAACAGCCGCGCCAGCTTGCCGCAGAGGATCCCGTCGCCCGCGCCGATCTCGACGATGCCACGGCCCGCGGCCTCCGGGAATTGGCGGACAATCCGGCAGACCCAGCGCTCGTTGCCCATCAGCAGGTTGATCCGGCGCAGGTCCCGTCGGCTGCGCATGGCCTCGGGATCATCCGATGGTAAATGATCGAGCAATTCCGGAATGACGACGCGTTTGGGCACAGGCGTGCAGGTTAGTTGCCGCGGCGTTTCACACAACGCAGAAGATTTCCGTCATGACTTGCTGGCGTGGCCCGTCTCCGCCTAATCTCACTCCATGCCGCAGCCACCCCGCCGACCGTTCCGCGCCCAACAAGGCCGGAAACCCGCGCACCCACCCGGAAACAAGCCGCCCTCTGCCAAGGATCGCGGCTGGGATCCCGTGGCCGCGTGGTATGACAAGCTCGTCGGCGAATCCGGCTCGGACTATCATCAGAACGTCATTCTCCCCGCCGCCCTGCGGATTCTCGCGCCGCAGCCCGGCGAGTCTATCATCGACGTCTGCTGCGGCCAAGGCGTGCTGATCCGGCCGCTGCTTGAGGCGAAAATCGGCAAGTTCACCGGCGTGGATGCCAGCCCGCGCCTGATCGAGTCGGCGAGATCCCGCCACGGCGCGGACCCGCGGGTATCGATGATCGTCGCCGACGCCTGCCAGCCCGGCCCGTGGGCCGACGGCAGCCACGACGCCGCCACCTGCATCATGGCCGTGCACGACGTGCCGGATCTGGTCGGCATGTTTTCCAATGTCGCCCGCGCCCTCAAGCCCGGTGGCCGCGCGGTGATGGTGTTCATGCACCCGTGTTTCCGGATTCCCCGGAAATCCCACTGGGGTTGGGACGCCGATCAGAAAATCCAGTATCGCCGGCTCGACAGCTACGGCACGCCGCTGGAAATCCCGATCACCACCCATCCGGGGAAGGGGACCGGCGAGCAGACGCAATTCCACCACCGCCCGCTCGCGGATTTGCTAACGGCCATGGGGAAGGGCGGCCTCGCCGTGGTCGCCTGCGAGGAGCTCTACAGCCATCGCCGTTCGCAGGCGTCCGGGCCTTTCAGCAAGGCCGAGCACGCCGCCGCCGAGGAGTTTCCGATGTTCATCGCGCTCAAGGCGCTCAGGATCTAGCGGAGAGTCTCCCTTCAAGCGCGCCCGCCGCCATTCCCGCCATCAGGCCGGAGCCGAAACCGAAGAAGTGGCCCAGCACGTCGGTGCGCGGGTCATGGCCGCCGCCCAGCAATCCTAGCAGGATGATGCCGCCCACAACCGGCGCGGCGATCTTCGCCCACGGCAGCCGCGCGCGCGAGCGCAGGGTTTCCAGAATGCCGATGCCCGATAGAATCCCCAGCGCCGCGAAGACCGCGGTGGACGCGCCGAGCGAGACGAACGATTCCGGATAGGTCAGCCGCGAGGTCAGCGCGTTGCCGAGCGTTCCGCAGGCAAGGATCAGCGCCCAGCCTTTCAGGGCGCCCATCGACCTTGCCACCAACGTCCCGAAAACCGTCCCGATCACTAGATTTCCGACCAGATGCGGGACGTCCGCATGCAGGAAAAGCCCGGTAAACGGCCGCCACCATTCGCCCCGTTCGATCAAGCCCACGCTCGACGACGCCGCCCGCCCGACGAGCGACGCGTCCTCTCCCTGCCAGTAAAAAACCGCGATCAGCGCCGCGATCCACAGCCCGCAAAGCCAGCCGCCGGCCGGATACCTCGCCCAATCTCCCAGCGTCACCGGCTTCTCGACCGGCAGCGCGATTTCGAGGCCATAGGCGTCGAGCTCCTTGGAAATCCTATCAGCGGGCAGCGACTCGGCGTGCAGGTCGAAAGTCCCGGAGCTTTCAGCCGGCTCCACCCGGCAGGCCTCGCCCATCGCCAGAATCACCAGACCGTGATCGTACGCCTGCTCCAGCGTCGGGTAGTGCCCGACCTGGACCCAGTTCTCATCTGTCTCAGGGCCAGGGTCCGTTTCGGTTGGGGCGGTCATCAGTTACACCCGCAAACATTCACCCGCAAATCGATCCGTCAATCGCCAGCTTCCGCCGCGCGCGCCGCCAGATAGTCCAGCGCTGCGGGAGCCCGCCGCAGGACCAGCGAGAAATGCCCCATTTCCTCGTCCACCACCAGT
>JBFZFJ010000149.1:0-2503 GCA_041306405.1 Verrucomicrobiales bacterium
TCATGATGATTTTGTTTTCCCAGTCGAACTGCTTTTCGCCGGACTGCGCGGCGGCATCGACGAAGACGGCCCCTTTGGCGGGATTGAGACCGAAACGAACCACGCCGCCGCTGCCGCGGGAATTCGGCTTGTAGATCGCGTATTCGGGGGAGCGCTCGGTGGTGGACTGGGAGGATTCAAGGACGGTGTCTTTCATGGAATTGGTTGGTTGGATACTTTTGCAAAATGGCACGCTCAGAATCATCGCGCAATCAAAAAGTGTTCATAAGAACATTTTCAACCGAACAGTTCACTTGCCTTGAATATCCGGGGCGGAGGATTCAAAAATGAACCTTGGCCCGCCCCGCTCCCGCAGCCACGCTCCGCCGCAATGAACGCCCGCGTGTTGATCGACGGACCCTCGGAGCTCGTCTTCGACTATGCCATTCCGGCAGGGCTCGACGTGCGTCCCGGCTGCCGCGTGCGCATCCCGCTGCGGCGGAAATCCGCCACCGGCACCGTGCTTTCCACCGGCGAGCCGGAGCAGGCGGATTTCGCGCTGCGCGAGTTGGAATCGCTCATCGATCCCGAGCCGCTGATCACGCCGGTCCTTCTCCGCACCGCCGACTGGATCGCGCATTACTATGGCTCCAGCATTGAGTCCGTCATCCGCTCGGTGCTGCCGGAGGGCGTGCGCTCGGAGGAAAACTCCGCGAAGACCCGCCGCCTCGCCGTGCTCGATGCCGCGCCTGATCCGGCCGTGCTGGTGAAGTTGGAAAAGCGCGCGCCGCGGCAGTTCACCATCCTTTCCCTGCTCAGCCACGCGCCGGACATGCGCCTGCCCGTCGCCGATCTCGGCGATGGCAATGCCGCCGCGCTCAAGTCCATGGAAAAGGCCGGCCTGCTCCGCCTCGTCGCCGAGGAAGTCCGCCGCGATCCGGACGCCGACAACGTCGAGGAAATCCTCGAATCCAAGCCGCTCGACCTCAACCCCGGCCAAGCCGCCGCGCTCGATGTGGTGCTCGCCGCCGTCGCCAATCCCACCATGGCGAAACCCATCCTGCTGCTAGGGGTCACCGGCTCCGGCAAAACCGAGGTTTACCTCCAGGCCGCCCAGCGCGCGCTCGACCTAGGGAAAACCGTGCTCGTCCTCGTCCCGGAAATTTCCCTAACTCCCCAGACCGTCCGCCGTTTCAAGTCCCGCTTCGCCGGCATGCAGGACCAGGTCGCCGTGCTGCACTCGAATCTCTCCCAGGGCGAGCGCTTCGACGAGTGGCACCGCATCCGCAAGGGCGTTGCGCGCATCGTCATCGGCGCGCGCTCCGCCGTCTTCGCGCCGCTGCCGGACCTCGGGCTCATCCTCGTCGACGAGGAGCACGAAAACACCTACAAGCAGGAAAACGTCCCGCGCTACCACGGGCGCGATGTCGCCGTGCTGCGCGCCGCCTTCGAGCCGTGCGCCATCGTGTTAGGCTCCGCCACGCCGTCGCTGGAATCCTGGAACAACACGCTCACCGGCAAATACGACCTGCTCCGCCTCAACGAGCGCGCCGACGGCGCCTCCATGCCGCTGGTCCGCGTCGTGGACATGCGCATTGAGCAAACCAAGCACAAAGGAGGCCCCGCCATCCTATCCGACAAGCTCCGCACCGCGCTCGAACAGCGGTTGGAAAAAGGCGAGCAATCCATCCTCTTCCTCAACCGCCGCGGCTTCGCCCGTTCCCTCCAATGCACCGCCTGCGGCCACGTCTGCCAGTGCCCGCACTGCGCCGTCGCCCTCACCTATCACCGCACCGACGAGCGGCTCGTCTGCCACGTCTGCGGCTACCAATCCATCGTCCCGCGCAAGTGCCCCGAGTGCCGCGATCCTAACATTCTCCTCCAAGGCTACGGCACGCAGAAGGTCGAGGAAGTGCTGACCAAGGTTTTCCCCAAGGCGAAATTCGCCCGCATCGACGCCGACGCCATGCGCCGGAAAAACGCCCTGCGCGACACGCTCGCCGCCTTCAAGGCCCACAAGATCGACATCCTGATCGGCACGCAGATGATCGCCAAGGGCCTGCATTTCCCCAACGTCACGCTCGTCGGCATCCTCAACGCCGACCTCGGCCTGCACGTCCCGGACTTCCGCGCCGGCGAGCGCACCTTCCAACTCATCACCCAGGTCGCCGGCCGCGCCGGCCGCGGGGATCTCGAAGGCGAGGTCATCGTGCAGACCTTCACCCCGCACTCGCCGTCCATCCAGTATGCGCGCAAGCACGACTTCGACGGGTTTTCCGAGCAGGAAATGGAATTCCGCAGGCAATTTTTATTTCCGCCCTATGCCCATTGCGCCGTGCTGACTTCGCGTTCCACCCACGAGCGCCGCGCCGAGTTCACCCTTCAGACTCTCCACCTGCGCCTCGCGGAAAACCTGCCTGCCGGCATCACCCTCGGCGAGGTCCTGCCCTCGCCGCTCATCCGCTCGCACGGCCAGTTCCGCTTCCAGATCACCCTGCGTTCCCACCGCGCCCGCCCCCTCACC
>JBFZFJ010000150.1:0-2529 GCA_041306405.1 Verrucomicrobiales bacterium
CCGCTCGTCCGCCAGCGAAACAGCGGCATCTGTATTTTCGGCCGCGCGAAATACCATGCCGAAGTCACGCGGCTCCGGGAGATGGGAGTCCAGGTCATCCACGACGAGCACGAGAGCGCCGTGGCGATGGTGCGCGCGGCGGTTTCCTCCTACGAGCGCGTGGACATCGATCCGGAGCAAATCGTCGGCGACACGATGGAGGATTGCTGAGAGGGTGTCCCGGCTGTCTCAGCCGGGTGCAATAAGGGGAGTGGACATCTTGTCCACTTGCCGATGCGCGGAGAAAGCGGCGGCGGGGAGCTCATCTCTTTCTCCCCCATCGTCCGGGCGGACAAGATGTCCGCCCTCCTTATGCCACTGCCCACCGCGCGGAAACATCGCCGGAGAGTGGTTTTTTCTCGGATGTGGGCGGGGCCTTCCGCTAAGAATCCGCCCGTGGCACTCCTCCTGGCGATCGAATCTTCCTGCGATGAAACCGCCGTGGCCATCGTCCGCGGCGAGGCTGGCGAGCGGACGGAAGTGCTCGCGTCGGAAATCAACTCGCAGATCGCGCTCCACCGCGAACACGGCGGGGTGGTGCCCGAGCTCGCCTCGCGCAACCACTCGCTGCACCTGCGCGGGCTGGTGGAAATGGCGCTGCGAGACGCTGGCGTCCGGATTGACGAGATCGACGCGTTCGCCGCCACCACCGGTCCGGGGCTGGCGTCCTCGCTGCTGATCGGCAGCACGGCGGCCAAGGGCATGGCCTGCGCGGCCCAGCGGCCGTTTCTCGGGATCAACCATCTCGAAGGCCACCTGCTTTCGCCGTTTCTCGCCGAAACTTCGGTGCCGCCGCATGTCGCGTTGATCGTGTCCGGCGGCCACACGCTGCTGTTGGATGTCGAGGGCGCGGGCCGCTATCGGAAACTCGGCGGCACTCGCGACGACGCGGCGGGCGAGGCTTACGACAAGGTGGGTAAGATGTTCGGCCTGCCGTATCCCGGCGGACCGGAGATCGAAAAAGCCGCCCGCGGCGGCAATCCGCGAGCCTACGATTTCCCGCGCTCGATGCTTCACGAGCCGCATCTGGACTTCTCGTTCTCGGGATTGAAAACCGCGGTGCTTTACACCCTCCAGAAGGAAACCGGCGAGCTGCCGGTGGCCGATCTCGCCGCCTCGTTCCAACAGGCGGTCATCGACATCCTGGTCCGCAAAACCCTGCGCGCCGCGGAGCTAACCGGCCGCCGCCGCGTCGCGCTGTCCGGCGGCGTCAGCCTGAACCTGGCGTTGCGCGCGGCTTTCCAACAGGCAGCCGCCCGCGCCGGGCTGGAGATTTCCGTGGCGACTCCGGCCCTCTGCACCGACAACGCCGCGATGATCGCCTTCGCCGCCTTGCTGCGCCATCTCGCGGGCGAGAGCTCGCCGCTCGACGGCGACATCCATCCGAATTTGCCGCTGGTGGAAGCCTGATCCGTGTGATTCTTAAACAGCTTACCCGATGACCTACAAGACACTGGTTTTTGACTTCGACGGCACCATCGCCGACACCTTGGGAGAAACGCGGCGGATCTTCAACCTGATCGCCCCCGACTACGGCATCCGCGAGGTCGCCGAGCACGAGCTCGACGGACTCCGCCATCTATCGCTCAAGGAATTGCTAGACCATCTCGACATCCCGAAGCGCCGCGTGCCCGCCTTGATTTCGCGCGGCACCGGCATGATGCGCGGCAACATCACCGCGCTGAAAGTCATCGACGGCATGTCGGAAGTGCTTTTCGAGCTGCGCCGCCACGTCCGCAGCTTCGGGATTCTCACCTCCAACACCACCGCCAACGTCGATCTGTTCCTGCGGACCCACGGCCTGCGCGAGCAGTTCGATTTCATTTCCTCTACCTCCAAGCTTACCGGCAAGTCCAAGCACCTCAAAGCCATCTGCAAGACCTTCTCGCTGCGGCCCGGGGAAATGCTCTACATCGGCGACGAGCTGCGCGACGTGAAGGCCTCGCAGAAAGCCGGGGTGCCCGTCGCCGCGGTAACCTGGGGCTTTAATTCCCGCGAATCGCTCGCCGCCTCGAAGCCGGATTATATTTTCGACCAGCCCGTCGATTTCCTGCGCCTGCTGGCCGCGTCGTGACAGACAGCGGAGCAGTCCGTGACCCAAGCGGCGGATTGACAGCGGCGGGGCGGGGTGGGCAACCTCCCGCCATGCCGGATGAGAAATCGCCAAACCAAAAGCAAGCCGCTGACGAAACCGAAGTCCGGATTGCCGCCCCGAGCGGGACTGCATCGAAATCCAGCCTGTCGCCCGCGGTCGCGCTGGCGTTCGTGACCATCGCTTTGTTAGGCGTGCTCATCGTGATGGTGCTCAAGAACAGCACCTGGCGCTCCTCATCGGGCGACGCCGACGTCTCGGCGCTGCAGGCGGAAGCCAACGCCCTCCGCAGCGAATACAACCGCGAGCGAGTGGCCATGGGCCTGCGTCCCGTCGAAGGCGATTCCGAGGCCATCGAAGAAGTCGCCGGGCGGGTGAAAAAGGACGCCGACACGCTC
>JBFZFJ010000151.1:0-20817 GCA_041306405.1 Verrucomicrobiales bacterium
GACCAGCGCGCTGCGGCTAACGCCGAGCAGGTTGGCGGCGCTGAGATTGACCTGCCGGATCATTCCCGACTCGCTGAGGGTGAGATAGCCGACCGGAGCCAGCTCGTACAGGTCGAAGTAGCGCGCGCGGCCGGCGCTCAATTCCGCCTGCGTCCGCCGCAGCTCCTCGTTCTGCAACTCCAGCTCGATCTGATGGACCCGGAGTTCATGCAGCATCTTCTCCACCTCCTCGAGCGAAAAACCCGCGAGCTGTCCCTGCGAGCTGGTGCCCCGTTCCCGGGCGAGGGCCTCGGCCCGCCGGCGCAAGGCGTCTGCGGCGCTTGCCGAAGCGGCGGAATCTGCGGGGGCTGGATCCTTGTCGGGCATCGGGTTTTTTCACACTAATACAGGACGCTCGGTCGTCGCAACCGCATAAACCTGTCCGGCTGCATCGAGCAACGCGGTGGCGATGATCCTCACATTGACGACTTCGCCTTGCTTGCTGAGGTGTTGCGTTTCGTAAGGTTCGAGAATTTCGGCCCCGCCGAGCTGGTTGAGCCGGGCGAGTTCTTCCTCGCGGCGGTCCGGCGCAATCCGGTCGCGGGTGTTCATCGCCAGCGCCTCGGCCTCGCTCCAGCCGTAAATCCGCGTGGCGCCGGGGTTCCAGGCGGTGATGCGGCCTTCCAGATCCTGCACGGTGATGGCGTCGTTGGTGTCGCGCTCGATCACCGCCAGCCGCTGGAGTTGCTCGTTGGCCTTGCGCAGCGCGTCGCGCGTTTGCACGATTTCCGTGACATCGACGAAGGAAATCACCGCGCCTTCGATCACGTTTTCGAGCGTGCGGTAAGGCTGGATGTGCATCGCATACCACTTGCCGTCGAGGGCTTGGATGGTCGTGTCGATGGGGGCCAGCGAGTCGAGCACGGACCGCGTGTCCGCCACCAAGCGGTCGTAGCCGACGAGGTTGGAAACGATGTGGGCGACCGGCCGGCCGACGTCGGAGGGGATCAGGTTGATGATGGCGCTGGCGGCCGGGGTGAAGCGCAGGATGCGCAGCTGGTGGTCCACGAACACGGTGCCCACGCCGGTGCCGGCGAGCAGGTTGTTCATGTCGTTGTTCGCGCGAGTGAGGTCGGTGACCTTGGTTTGCAGCTCGGCGTTGACGGTGGCGAGCTCCTCGTTGACCGACTGGAGCTCCTCCTTGGACGTTTCGAGCTCCTCGTTGGAGGATTGCAGCTCCTCGTTGACCGACTGCATTTCCTCGTTAGAAGCCTTGAGCTCCTCGGTGGAGCTCTCCAGTTCTTCGTTGGCGCTGCGGAGGTAATCCTCCTTGGCCCGCAGCTCCTGCCTGAGCGCGAGGATCAGCGTGTCGGTTTCCTGCCCGGTGCCGGCGGGGGCGGCGGGGGGCGGCGACTGCACGGCCGGAGCATCCTCCAGAATGATCAGATAGAGCGGCGACTCGGGACTCGCCGCAAGGCCGCTGGTCACCGGACGGATGGTCAGGTTGACGGTGCTGAAATGGCTGTTGGTCTTCACATACAAGCCGGGAGAGCAAGCGGTTTCCTTGGTTTCCACCGCCTTGTGGAAGGTGGAAACCAAGCTCGACCGCAGTCCGTCGCGGGCCATTTTCAGGATGTTGTTGATGCCCGCCTCGCCCGGAGCGAGCTCCAGATACATCCCGGTGCGGCCGTGCAGGTAGAGGATGTCGCCCCGGCTGTTGACCAGTGCGCCCGCCGGAGCGACCTGCTGCAGGAGCGCCTGCTCGGTGAGCTCGCGCAATGGCACCTTGGCGGGGAGCTGCGGTGTGGTGGCACCCGGCGGCAGCAACGGATAGGGCGTCCCGGCCGGCGGCATGAAATGGCTCAGCAACGAGCGCGGCAGGCGGTGGAGGTCGCCCTGCCGTTGATAGATCTTGGACTTGCGGTCCAGCGCGGTGAACAGGTCGCCGAACTCGCCCACCCCCTCGGAAGTGCCCAGAAACAGGATTCCGCCCGGCTTCAATGCGTAGTGAAACAGCGGGATGAGCTTCTTCTGCAATTCCGCCCCCATGTAAATGAGCAGGTTGCGGCAGCTGATCAGGTCAACCCTGGAAAACGGCGGGTCCTTGATCACGTCCTGCTCGGAAAAGACCAGCAGGTCGCGGATGTTCTTGTGAATTCGATAGACGCTGCCGTCCGCCTCCGCCGTGAAAAACCGCGCCAGCCGCTCCGGCGTCACGTCCACCGCGATGCTCGCCGGATAGAGTCCCGCCCGCGCCGCGGCGATCGCCCGGCTGTCGATGTCGGTGGCGAAGATCTGCACCGGATAGTGGCGTTTCAAGGCGTTCATGCGTTCCACCAGCAGGATGGCGATCGAGTAGGCTTCCTCGCCGGTGGAGCATCCCGCCGTCCAGATCCGGATGGGCTCGCCGGCGGTCTTTTCTTTCAACAGTTTGGGAATGACCTCCCGCTCGAGATACTCGAAAGCCTCCCCGTCCCGGAAAAACCTCGTCACGCCGATCAACAGGTCCCGGAACAACGCCTCCACCTCGGCCGGGGTGTTTTGCAGGAACCTGACGTATTCGTCGACCAACTCGATCTGGTGGACCGCCATCCGCCGGTCGATGCGGCGATGCACGGTGCTCGGCTTGTATTGGGAGAAATCATGGCCGGTCTGGGCGCGCAGCAGGATGAAGATTCTGCGCAGGGCCTTCTCGGTCTTGGTTGACGGCGATGTGGCGGTCAGCTCGGGCTTGCCGAAAGCATGGGCGGCGTAGGCAATGAGCTGGGCGGCCATTTCCGCCGGCGGCAACTCGAAATCCACCAGCCCGGTGGCGATGGCGCTGCACGGCATGCCGTCGAACTCGGTGGACTCCGGGCTCTGCGCCATGACCATGCCGCCCTCGCCCTTGATCGCCCGCACGCCGAGCGCGCCGTCACGGCCGGTACCGGAAAGCACGATGCCGACGGCCCGCTCGCGCTGGTCCTGCGCCAGCGAGCGGAAGAAGAAATCGATGGGCAGCCGCTGGTCGCGCGGCTCGGAAGGTGGCAGCAGTTGCAGCGCGCCATTGAGAAACGCCATGTCGTAGTTCGGCGGGATGATGTAGGTGCAGTTCGGTTGCACGACCATTCCGTCCTCCACCTCGAACACCTGCATCCGGGTGCAGCGGCGGATCAAATCCGTGAGAATGCTCTTATGATCCGGAGCCAGATGCTGCACCAGCACGAAGGCCATTCCCGGCTCGGTCTTGGCCGGCATCCCGGCGAAAAACGCCTCGAACGCCGCCAATCCTCCTGCCGACGCGCCGATGCCAACCACCGGAAATCCCTTCGCCGGTTCCTCCGATCCTGCGGACGACCCTACCGCTTTGGTAGCCCCTGCCTCAAATTTTTGCCTCTGGTTACCTTCTTTTTTCCGGGTCATGATTGGGTTTCCACTGCCCCCAACTAGCACCAAATGCACACCCTACCAAGGCCCAAATCTTCGAAGGGGCTTGAAAATCCAAAAATGGCCAAATCAGTTCCGAAAAAGACTAAAGCTTGGTCAGCTTGGTGATGCGGCCGGTCTTGTTCCAATCCTGGACGTAGAGATTCCCAGCCTTGTCGAAACTCAGGCCATGCGGCGCGGTGAAAATCCCGAGCTGCTGGTCCTGCGGGGACACTCCGAAATTCGCCCACTGCGCCTTGTTCGGATTGTCGCCAAGGAAGGCCACCGGGGTGCCGGTTTTGTCGAGGATCGTCACGCGTGCCTTGAGCTCGGCCACCGCCACGGCGTCGCCGAGGATGCTCACGGCGCAGGGCAGCCGGAGGTTGCTGGCGTGGACGCCGATCCAATTTCCTTCGAGGTCGAAGTGCACCAGCCGGTTCTTCGCCCGGTCCGCGACGAGCAGCCGAGGCTCGCCGAAACGGGTGTCGATCGCCAGCCCGTGCGGCGTGTCGAACTGCTTTTCATCGCCCCCCTTGCTGCCGAAGGATTTCAGCAGCTTGCCGGTCGCGTCGAACTTGTGGACGATGTTCGCGCCGTATCCCGTCGCAGCGAAAATGCTGCCGTCCGGAGCCACCGTCACCGCGGTGAGCCCCTTCCAACCGCCGGGAATCTCGCCGGTGGCGGCGTTGGGGATTTCCAACAGGATTTTCCCTTCCGTATCGATCTTGCAAACCCGCTGCGGCGGCTTGTTGCCATTGAGCTGGGCCCCGTAAATCACGGTTTTCCCCTCCTCCTTGCGGATCGCCATGGCGTGAAATCCCTGACACTCCGGGGCGATGGTGCGGACCAGCTTGCCGTCCGGTTGATACACCAGCACCGACAACTCGGAATCCGTGGAGACGTAAATCAGCCCGCTGTCGTCATCCACCACCACGCCGCCGTGAGTCGGACCGATGATTTTCCCGTCCGGCAGCTCGCCCCAATGCGGCACCGCCTCGAACGACCAGGCGCCGTTGCCCGTGCGCACCGCGGTGTGAGGATCATTTCCCGGCTTGGTGCCGGCATCAGGGTGGGCGAAGGCAAGCGGGGCGATGAGGAATGGAATGAGGTAGCGCATGGTTGTTGGGATGAATTTCACCCTACGAATCAAACCCCCGCCAATCTTTCGACCGAAATTCGCCCTTCCCCGCCGCTGCGGAAAAGCGCGGCGAGGAACTTGTGAATGCCTGAGGTCGTCTGTGACACCACGCCTCGCCAATACCTGCACCAAACCGGCGTGTTTCAGATCCTTCCCGCATGGTATGGCAGGATCTTGATCCCAAGGGCCGTGGCGAATGAGATCGACGCAGGCTTGAAAGCGGGAGTCAACCTGCCGGACTTGGTCTCTCTCGACTGGAGCGCTCGGGCTTCCGATTGGCGGAATCCACCCGGATCGATTTCCTCAAGCTCGCCCCGGCAGCTGGTAAAGGCAAATCGCCAGCCGCTGCCGAGGGCCGATCCGAAACAGCCCAGGTGAAAGGGATGTCAAACAGGAGGCTCGAAGACGCGGACCCGGCCTTCCTCAACAATCCAGAGGGAACCCTCGAACGGTTGGGTTTTGAGCGCGCCGAGCAGGGTGGCTAAAAGACGATGAAGGACTTCCTCGCTCATGCGGGCAGAGGCGCGGAGCACGGCGATTCCATGATGCTCAGAGGGTGGAAAACGGAAGGGGTTTGCGAAGTCTAGATCGAGTGTGACGATGCCGCGTTGATCCAACCGGCAGCGGGCGGCGACTTGTTCATCGGTGGCCGAGCAAAGGTCCTGCTCAGGAACCGAACAGACGTCGTGCCCGGCGGCAGCGAGCATGTCCCGGCCCCGCAGACCGAGGTTTTCATCGAGCTTTAATTTCATGCGACGGGCTCCAAGGCAACGGGCACGAAGCGTTCATGGGACATCGCGGAACCGTAAGCGATGCAAGCGTGAATGTCTTCCAAGGTGATCTGCGGGAAATGAGAATCGATGATTTCCTGCGGTGTGAGACCGGTGGCGAGGAGATCGAGCACCATCGAGACCCAGATGCGATGCCCACGGATGCAGGGACGACCACCGCAGCGGGCGGGATCGATCCAGATATGGGCGTGGAGGTCTTCGGTAGTCATGGCGGTGAATTCTAAGGGGGCGGGGCTTCGATTGCAAAGGGGAATGCGGGGACTGGTCCCGCCCCTGGAGGCCGATTCCATTGGCTCAGCCACGATTTACCAAATGCCCCCGTCAAGAATCGAACTTGAATCTAGAGTTTAGGAAACCCTTGTTCTATCCATTGAACTACGGGGGCTTGGAACGCCGGAGGGCGGGGAGGAAATAACCGGACGGCGGGTGGCAGGCAAGTTACTTGTGAATTTCCTGCGACTGGCGCTGGGCGGTGTAAATGCCTTGGCGGCCGCTGCAACGGTAGGCGACGAGGCAGGCGGTGGCGAGGTAAAGGCCGTTGCCCGCGCCGAAGAGTTCCATGCCGAGGAAGGTGGAGGCGAGCGGGGTGTTGGTGGCTCCGGCGAAAATGGCGACGAAGCCGAGCGCGGCGAACAAATCAACCGGCGCGCCGAGGGCGAGCGCGAGTGAGTTTCCGAGCGCGGCGCCGATGAAGAAGAGCGGGGTGACTTCGCCGCCTTTGAAGCCGGCGCTGAGGGTGATGATGGTGAACAGGAGCTTCCACGCCCAGGCGCTGGCGGGGATCTCCGTGGAGCGGAACATGGCGGGCAGGGTGACGGCGTCGGGCCCATTTCCCAGCACGCCGAGGCCGAGGTAGTCGCCCGTGCCGGCGAGGAAAAACAGGCCGATGACGAGCAGTCCGCCGACGACGGGGCGGAGTTCGGGCCGGGGGATGTGGGTCTTGAAAGCATCCCCGAGGCGGTGGGAGAGGGCGGAAAACAGCCGGCTGGCGAGGCCGAAGGCGACGGCGGCGAGCAGGACTTTTCCCATCAGCAGGAAATCGAGCGAGGACGCGGCGGTCGGGACATCGACGGAGTAATGGGTGTGGCCGATGCCCCAGGCGCGGCAGGTCCAGTCGGCGAGAACGGCGGCGAAAAAGCAGGGGATGAGCGCGTCGTATTGGACGCGGCCGACGATGAGGACTTCCAGCGCGAAGACGGCTCCGGCGACGGGCGTGCCGAAAATCGAGCCGAACCCGGCGGCGACTCCGGCCATCAGCAGGATTCGGACGTGGGCGGCTTCGAGCTTGAGGAGGCGGGCGAAGGTGGCGGCGATGCTGCCGCCCATTTGCAGCGCGGTGCCTTCGCGCCCGGCCGAGCCGCCGAACAGGTGGGTGACGAGCGTGCCTATTAAAATAAGCGGGGCCATCCGCCTGGGGACTCCCGCGCCGGGCTGGTGGATTTCATCGATGAGCAGGTTGTTCCCGCCGTTGGCGGACTTGCCGTAAAAATGATAGAGCATGCCGACGCCAAGTCCGGCGACTGGCAGGAGGAAAAGCAGCCGGGGATGGGCGAATCGGACGAGCGTGACGGCATCGAGCGCCCACAGGAAAAACGCGGACGCGGAGCCGACGGCCACCGCCAACGGGGCGAGGATGGCGAGCCATTTCAAGGCGGCGAGCAGTGGGGCGGAGAGCCGGGTCATCGGGGCGGCGGGAATCTGGCAGGTCCCTCGGCGCATGGCAGTAGTTCCTCCGTGCGGCCGTTTTTCACCAGCGTCATCACGCATTCAAGGTGACGCGTGTGAGGGAAGAGGTCGAAGGGCTGGACGTCGGCCAGCTGATAGCCGCCCTCGCTCAGTTGCTTGAGGTCGCGCACCTGGGTGGCGGGGTCGCAGGAAACATAGACGACCCGGGCGGGGCCGAATTTCACGAGCTGGTCGATGAACTCCGGCGTGCAGCCCTTGCGGGGCGGGTCGATGACGACCGCCGTCTCCGCGGCGGGGAAACTGATCTGGTCGAAGATCGCCTCGGCGGAGGCGGTGAGGAATTTCGCGTTGGTGATGGAGTTGGCGGCGGCGTTCTTGCGCGCCCACTCGCAGGACGTTTCGGAAACCTCGACGCCGGCGACCTGCTCGAAACTTTTCGCCAGAGTTAGGGAAAACAGGCCGGAGCCGCAGTAGGCGTCCACCAGGAATTTCGCGCCGCCGGCGGACGCCTGCTTCGCGACGTAGCCGGTGAAGGCGGGGAGGATGAAGGGGTTGTTCTGGAAGAAATCGCCGGCGAGGAACTGGAATTTCAGATCGCCGACATGCTCGGTGGCCACGGCGCGGAAGTCGGTTTCCACGCGGTCCTCGGTGGCCCGGAGCAGCACGGTGGCGCCGCGCTTGAAGGTGTTAGCCCGTGCGCGGAGCCCCTCGCGGATGGCGGGGAGCTCGCGGTTGATCGTGTCCATCGCGATCGGGCACTGCGGCACGTCGATGAGCGAGGAGCGGCGGCCGAAGGCGAGAAAGCCGATCGGCCCGAGGTCGCCGTCCTTGGCCTTTTCAAAGTGCGGCGTGATTTTCGAGCGGTAGTTCCACGTTTGTTCCGAGGACAGACAGTCGTTCACCGGGAAGGTGATGGCGGCCATGTGCTTCATCAGCTCGCCGACCTGGCGGGTCTTCCAGGCGAGCTGTTTGTCGTAGGAGAGGTGCTGGTATTGGCAGCCGCCGCACTCGCCGAAAAGCGGGCAGCCCGGAGCGATGCGGTCGGGCGAGGGGACGAGCACCGCGACGAGATCGGCGTGGGAGCAGTTCTTGTCGTTGCGGAAGACGCGGGCTTTCACGATTTCCCCCGGCAGCGAAAACGGCACGAACACGACCCAGCCATCGATCCGGCCGACGCCCGCGCCGAGGTTGGTCAGGGCGTCGATGGTGATCTCGATTTCCTGATGATACTCGAACGGCGTGGGGACAAATTTTTTCGGCGGGCGTGGAAACATGGTCGGGCGGAAGATTGCCCGCCGGACCCGCCCGCGGCAACCGAAAGTTAAGGTGCCTTCGCGAACGGTTGCGCGGCGTCGCGGCGGTTCACTTCGGCGGGCATCCAGGTCCATGGGTTGACGTTTTTCTCGGCAAACACCGCGATGCCGATGACTCCGATGTTGCGGGTATTGCCGTGCCGCATGTTCGCATAGGAATTGGAGACGCTGGAGCAGAAGAAGCTCGTGACACATTCCAAGGATTCGCGGCGCTACGTTTACTTGCCCGCCGTGTCGGAAAAGAAGGCGAAAACCACCGCGCTCAAGCAGCTTCTCGCGACGTTTTTCGAAGGAAGCCCGGAAAAGCTCGTCGCATCGCTGCTCGATCCGAAGGACCAGAAACTCAGCACGGAGGAAATCGCCAGAATCCGGAAACTGATCGGCGACAGCGGCGGGAAATGAATCGCTCACCCATCGGAAAAAACAGATGATCCCGATCCTCACATTTTCAGCCGTGGCCGCCGCACTGGTTTTTCTAGCGGGAAGAAGGGACGCGGCGGGTGTTTGGAAGCCGGTTGTTTTCGTGCCCGCTTCGTGGTGCGAATGGCCGGAGGAGAGCCGGCGCGTGGTGCTTGAACACGAACTGGCGCATCATCTCAGGCGTGATCCTCTGTGGCGGTTGTTAGTCGAGCTGGCTTGCGCGGTGCACTGGTATCACCCGCTCGTCCGCTGGATGGCGAGGCGTTTCATCATGCAGTGCGAGTATGCCTGCGACGCGATGGTTTTGGGCAAAGGCATCGACGCGAAAGTTTACGCGCGCGTCCTCTGCGATTTTGCGGAAGAGCGTCCGCATTCCCCGCTCGCGCTCTCGATGGCGGAAACATCGTCGCTGGAGAGCCGCGTGAGCCGGATGCTGAAGCCGGCCCGGTGCCTCAGTTGGAAAACCTTGATGTTGCTTGGAGGGGTCGGGCTGGTGTCCGCGTGCATGATATCGATGGTCGGCCGGAAAGCCGGCATCGACGCGCCTGTGCCAGCGGTGGAAACACGCCTTCGGTTGACGGCGGATCCGTTTCCGGGTGAGCATCAAGCACATTGAAAACCTCCGCACTCATCTTCCGGTTCAGGGTTTTCGATGGCGTTATTCATCGTGGGGCTGGTAGTCAGCGGCGTCACCGCCTTTCCCCTGCTGCTTGAGCTCAGGATTCTAGCGAATTGCCTGGGCCTGCTCAAGCAGATCGAAAAATCCGGCTGATCGACCGCTTCGTGGAAAACGCTTCATGCCGCGCACGGACAATGGCGGTAAATGCATTGCCTGTCCCGCTCCCGGGGCCAATATCGCCCCGTGACTGAATTCCTCTCGCGCATCAAAGAAATCTCGCCGCACGCCGAGCCCATTCTCGTGCTTTCCCTCACCGCCATCCTCGGACTGCTGCTCGGCAGCATCAAAATCCGCGGCATGAAACTCGGCGTCGCCGGGATGCTGTTCAGCGGGCTGCTGCTCGGCCATTTCGGCCTCAGCCTCGATCCGCACCTGATGGCGTTCCTCAAGGAGTTCGGCCTGGTGTTGTTTGTCTTCACGGTGGGTCTTCAGTTAGGGCCCGGCTTTTTCAACTCCTTGAAAAACGACGGGCTCAAGCTCAACTCGCTCGCCGTCATCGTGGTGCTTCTCGGCGCGGGCATCGCCTACGGCACCGGGTACTTCCTCAAGTGGGACATCGGCGTGATGGCCGGCACCTTGTCCGGCGCCACCACCAACACCCCCTCGCTCGGTGCCGCGCAGCAGGCGATGGCGACGACCGGAAACGGAGCCCAACAGGCGAATCTCGCCGCCATGGCCTACGCCGTCGCCTATCCGTTCGGGGTGCTCGGGATCATCCTCGCGATGGTGATCATCCGCATGATTTTCCGGATCGACCCGAAAAAGGAACTGGTCCTTCTCCAGCAGAAAATGGCGGAAGGCGTCAGCGAAGTGCGCCGCGCCACCTTCGTCATCGAAAACGCCAATCTAGCGGGCGAGTCGATCAAGAACATCCCCGGACTCGGCGACGAAGGCATCGTGGTCTCGCGCATCCGCAGGGAATCCGAGGAGGAAACCCACGTGGCGACCCGCGACACGGTGATCCAGCTCGGCGACAGGGTGCTCGCCGTGGGGTCGCCGGAACAACTCCACCGTGCCGAGCTCAGCGTGGGCCGCGAGGTGGACGAGGATTTGCGCGCCGCGCCGGGAAACGTCACCTCGAAGCGGGTGATCGTCACTCACAAGGACGTCGTCGGCAAGACCATCGCCGCCACTCAAATCTCCCAGCGCTTCGGAGTGACCGTTAGCCGCGTCAGCCGCCAGGACATGATCCTCACCGCCATGCCCGACATGCGCCTGCAGTTCGGCGACATGCTCAATCTCGTCGGCGAGGAAGCCGCGATCGACCAGGCCGCGAAGGTTCTCGGCAACTCTGTCCGGCAGCTCAACGAGACGAGCTTCGCCTCTATATTCGTCGGCATCACGGTGGGGATTCTCTTCGGACTCTATCCGTGGAGTTTGCCCGGAGTGCCGGTGCCGCTGCGCCTCGGCCTGGCAGGAGGCCCGCTGATCATCGCCATCCTGATGGGCCGCGTGGGGAAAATCGGCCCGCTGGTCATCCACATGCCGATCAACGCGAACACCGCGTTCCGCGAGCTCGGCATCATCTTTTTCCTCGCCTGCGTCGGTCTTGGCGCGGGTGGGAAATTCGTGGAAACCGCCTTCTCCGCGACCGGCCTGCAATGGATGGCGCTCGGAGCCGCCGTCACCACCATTCCGCTGGTCGTCGTCGGCGTGGTCGCGCGGAAATGGCTCAAGGTCAACTACCTCACCCTCGTCGGCGTGCTCGCCGGCAGCATGACCGACCCGCCGGCCCTCGCCTTCGCCAACAAGCTCGCCAACTCCGACTACCCGTCGTTGTCCTACGCCAACGTCTATCCACTGACGATGCTGCTACGGATTCTCGTCGCGCAAATGGCGGTGCTATGGCTTTGCTGATGCGTCGCCGAGCGATGCGTGGAGCGTGCCTTTCCTGAGCTCGCGCTCGCGCAGCCAGAGGAAAATCACCGGGGTGACGATGAGGATGTGGATCAGGCTGGAAATCATCCCGCCGATGACGGGGGTGGCGAGCGGTTTCATGACTTCCGCGCCCTGGCGGCTGCTCCACATGATGGGCAGCAGGCTGGCGACGGTGGTGGCCACGGTCATCACCTTCGGGCGCAGCCGGAGTTTGGCTCCGTCTTTGACCGCCTGAACGAGATCGGCTTGGGAGAACGCGGCGCCGAGTTTCGCCATGCTCGTCTTCACGGTCTCCTCCAGATAGACGACCATCACCACGCCCGTCTGCACGGCGGTGCCGAACAGCGCGATGTATCCGACCCAGACGGCTCCGTTGAAGTTATAGCCAAGAAATTTCTGCAACAGCACTCCGCCGCTGAGCGCGAACGGCACGGCGAGCATGACGTGCGCGGCCTCCATGCCGCTGTGGAATACCATGAACAGCAGCACGAAGATCACCATCATCACCAGCGGGAAAATCAGCCACATGGTCTTGGTAAAGCGGCGTTGGTTCTCATACTCGCCGGTCATTTTGTAAGTCATGCCCTCCCAGTTCACGGTCTTCAGCTTCTGCTCGATCTCCTCGACGAAGCCGCCGAGGTCGCGGTCCTGGACGTTCGCTTGCACGTAGCTCCGCAGCTTGCCGTTTTCCGAGGCGATCTCATTCGCACCGATGCTTCGGGTGATCTTCGCGACCATGCCCAGCGGGATGTAGGCGGAGTTTTCACTCATAGGCCCTATACGACCTATGGGACCTATGGGACCCATATCGGATCTCCCGGCGATAAGTATCCGGCTCAGTTTCTCGATATCATCCCTCTCCCCGCGTTCGACGCGGATCTGGATGGGGAAGCGCTGGCGACCTTCGATGGTGGTGCTCACGTTTTTTCCACCGATGGAGACCTCCACCGCATCCAGCACGTCCTTCGCGCTCAGCCCGTAGCGGGCCATGGCGACGCGATCGACCTCGATGTTCAGATAGGGTTTCCCCTGGACCCGTGACGGGGAGACGCCGGCCGCGCCCGGGACTTCGTTGATGAGCTTCTCGATCTCAAACGCCTTGCGCTGGATGGCGTCGAGATTGTCTCCATAGATCTTCACCCCGACCTGCGCGCGGATGCCGGTGTAGAGCATGAGGATGCGGTTTTCGATGGGCTGGAGGAACGCGGGCACGTAGCCGGGAACCTGCTTCATCTTCTCGGTGAGCTCTGCCTTGAGCTTTTCCATCGTCATGCCCTCGCGCCATGCGGGGTTACGCTTCACGCGGAATTTTCCGTTAGGAATGTATTCGGGCTTCAGCATGATGGTGGTTTCCAACATCTCGGTGGGCGCGGGATCGGTGGCGGTCTCGAAGCGGCCGAGCTTGCCCGCCACGGTTTCCACTTCGGGCGTCGCTGCGATGATCTGGTCCTGCCACGACATGACGCGTTGGATTTCCTTGAAGCCGGTCTTCGGCATCAGCACCGGCATGTGCAGCAGGCTGCCCTCGTTGAGCGGCGGCATGAACTCCTTGCCGAAGCCCGCGAACAACTCCGCGGTGCGGTTGAATCCGGCGTCGGCGAGCTGCTTGGTGGTCGCCCGCGGCAGGCCGAAGGCCAGAACCATGCAGAACGCCAGCAATACCACGGCCGCACCGACGACCGTCTTGCGGTGCTCCAGCGCCCACGAAAGCGCCGGATCGTAAATGCGCATCAGGAAGCTCATCACGATGTTGCGGTCCTCCTCGTGATAGGGGCCGCGCACCAGGTAGGAGCAGAGCACGGGCACCAAGGTCACGCCCAGCAGCGTGGCTCCGAGCATCGCGAAGGTCTTGGTGAAGGCCAGCGGATGGAACAGTTTTCCTTCCTGGCCGGTGAGCGCGAAGACGGGCAGGAATGCGAGCAGGATGATTCCCATCGCAAAGAAGATCGGGCGGCCGACTTGTTGTGAGGCGGTGAGGGTCGTTTGCCAGCGTTCGGCTGCGGTGAGCGGGCGGCCTTTTTCCTTCTCCTCTGTTTCGCAGTGACGGATGACGTTTTCGGTGACCACGATGGCCGCGTCCACCAGCACGCCGATGGCGATGGCGATTCCCGTTAGCGACATGATGTTGCTGGTGATGCCGAATTCCTTCATCAGGAGGAAGGAAACGAGGATCGAAATCGGCAGTGGCAGCGTGACGATGAGGATGCTGCGGAAGTGCCACAGGAAAATGATGTGGGCGAGCGTGACGAGGATGATTTCCCCGACAAGCGCGTGCTTGAGCGTGTCGATGGTGCGGTCGATCAACTCGCTGCGGTCGTAGAACGGACGGATGCTGACACCGGGCGGCAAGCTGGCGGCGATCTCGTCGATCTTCAGCTTCACCCGCTCGATGACGGCTTTCGCATTCTCGCCGGTGCGCATGACCACGGTGCCGCCGACGGCTTCGCGGCCGTTCAAGTCAAGCGCGCCGCGGCGGAAGTCACCGCCGATCTGGATGGTGGCGATGTCTTTCAGATAGATCGGCGTGCCGTTCACCGCCTTGACGGTGACGAGTTCGAGATCCTCGGGTCCGGTGACCAGGCCGATGCCGCGGAGGACGAATTCCGCGCCGTTTTCTTCCACGGTTTTTCCGCCGACGTTGAGGTTGGCATCCTGCACGGCGGTCATCACCTCCATCAAAGTGATGTTGGCGGCGCGCATCTTGGTGGAGGAAAGCTCGACCTGGTACTGCTTCACGAAGCCACCGATGCTGGCCACTTCCGCCACTCCCTGCACACTGGCGAGGTCGTAGCGGATTTTCCAATCCTGCAGTGAGCGGAGCTGTGCGAGGTCATAGCCGCCTTCCGGAGATTTCGCCGGATCCACGTGCAGATAATATTGATAGACCCAGCCGAGTCCGGAAGCATCGGGACCGAGTTGCGGCGTCACCCCCTCGGGCATCTGGCCCTGGAGGAAATTCAACCGTTCCAAAACCCGGGCGCGGGCGAAGTAGGTATCGACCTTGTCCTCGAAGATGATGGTGGCGAGCGAGAATCCGAACATGGAAGTGGCGCGCACTTCCTTCACCCCCGCGAGTCCTTGCAACCCGGTGGAGAGCGGAAACGTCACCTGGTCTTCCACTTCCTGCGGGCTGCGGCCCATCCAGTCGGCATAGACGAGCACCTGGTTTTCTGTCAGATCCGGGATGGCGTCCACCGGCGTGAGGCGGACGGCGCGAATGCCCGTCACGACTAGCAGGAGTGCGCCGCAGAGGACGAGGAAGCGGTTTTTCAGGCTCCATTCGATGACTTTTTCAATCATGGCTTGATCTCCTTTCCGCATTCAAGCATCTCGCTTCCGAAGAACGGATTGGCCATGCTGCGGCCGCCGGCTTGGATCCAGCGGGCTTTCTTGGGGGCACCGGGGATGGCTTCATCGACCATCGGGCACTCATAGATTCGAAACTCCGGAGTTTGTCCGGCTTTGCGCAGTGGTTCGAGCGCTGCGGTGGCGGCGACGGAGAACTTGTGGAAGGCGATGCGCGCGGCTTTCAGGTCTTCGAAACCGTGGAAGTGGCGGGCCTTGTCGAGCTCGTCGAGGTTCTCCACGTTAGGGCGCAGGAGTTTGACCATCGCGCCGGTGACGTTCATCGCGGGTTCGCTGGCGGTGTTGAATTTCGCGAGGTCGTCCGCGGCGAGCGCGGCGGCCATGGCATCGGCGACCTTGATGAAGTCGGCGATGGATTTCTTTTGCTCCTCGTTGAGCCCAACCAGCGGCGCCGCCACCGTCATGGTTTCGGGCGGGCTCATGAAGGAGCGGTTCATTTCCGCCTGACCGTCGATGAGCAGGTTGCCGTTGGTGACGACGGCGTCGCCCTCCTTGATGCCTGATAGAACTTCAACCAGAGTGTCTCCACGGCGGCCTGTCTTGATGACGGTGTGTTCGTAGGCGCCTCCTTCCTGATCGATGTAAACCACGGCATCCGAGCCGGTTTCAATCACGGCGGAACGCGGGACGGTGAGCACGGCGGGTGCTTCGAGTTCGATTTTCCCGTCGGCATAGAGGCGGTGGAGAAGTTCGCGGCGGCCGTTGACGAGCGGGTTGTCCAGCTCGACGCGCACTCGGGTGGAGCGGGTGGCTTCATCGAAGTTAGGATCGATGAAGGTGATTTTCCCGACGAACTCCTTATTGGGAATCGAGGGGGTGGTGACCGTCACCGGCAGGCCGGGCTTGATCCACGGCATGTCCTGCTCGTAGGCGCGGAACATGAACCACATGGTGGAGAAATCGGCGAGTTCGAAGAGTTGCTGGCCGGTCATGACGTATTGGCCCTCGTAGATCGATTGGGCGACGACGGTGCCGCTGATGGGTGATAGAATTTGCGAGGTAAGCGAGTCGGCGGGCTTTTGATCGAGCGTGCCGATCTGGGTCTGGGTGAGGCCCATCTGGCGGAGCCGGAGCGCGGTGTTCTTCTTGAGCTCGCCGCCGAGCTGGCGGTATTCGCGCTCGGCCTGGAGTAGCGAGGGGCTGTAGAATTCCGCGAGCGGCTGGCCTTCGGTGACCTCGGCTCCGATGTAATTGACGTGAAGCTTGTCGATGCGGCCGTCCACGTAGGCGGAGAGCACGCGGTGGCGCATGGCGTTGTCATCAATGGTGCCGGACACGCTGAGGGTGCGGACGAGCGGCCGGGTTTTCGCCTCGGCGGTCTGGACGTGCAGCACCTGGATCTGGTTTTGGGTGAGTGCGACGACATTGCCGCCGCCGGATTCGTCGAAGCCTTTTTCACCTTCGTAAACAGGCGTGAGTTCCATGCCGCAGATGGTGCAGCGGCCGGGTTTGTCGCTCTTGATCCACGGGTGCATGGCGCTTTGATAGAAGGCGGGCTTGCGCTCGGCTGTCGAGGAGACGACAGGGGATTCCGCTGCGATTTTCCGCAAGGTGAACCAAGTGGCTCCTGCGGCTAACACGGCGGTGATGAGGATGGTGAGTAGTGTTTTCATGGCTTCAACGGTTGGGGACCAGGGTTTGGAGTTCTTCAAGTGCCGCGAGTTGCATGGCGATCATGCGGCGTTGTTCGAGACGGATGGAAAAGAGCGTGCGGGCGGAGGCGAGAAGATCGCTCAAGGGTGCCTTGGAGCTGATCCATGCCGCCTCGATGGTCTTGGAGGTTTGCAGGGCTTTCTCATGGATCTCGCCGGAATACGCGCGGGCCTCCGCGGCGGCGTTGGCGGCTTCGGTGGCGGCGCTCAGGACCATGGTGGCCACCTCGCGTCGCATCGTTTCCACATCCTGGGTGGAGGAGAGTTCGCGGCTACGGGCGGCGGCGATGTCAGCGCGATAGGAAGTGTCGTTAAACCATGGCAGTGTCATTTTCACGCCGACCATCGTGCTGCGGAAGTCGGCGCTCGAGGCATAGACGCTGGTGTCCACGCCGACGGAGATTTCCGGCAGGCGTTCACGGTCGGCCATGCGGGTTTCCGCGTTGGCGGCGGCGGCCATTTCCATCATGGCCCGGACCTTCGGATTCGCACGCGGGATGCGGGCGATTTCCGTCCGGGCCAGCGGCACGGGTGGCGGGGTGGCCGGCAATTTCATCACGGGCCAGGGCGATTCGAGCGGACGGCCGAGCGTGAGGTTGAGCTTTTGGGCGAAGCCCTCCCGGCTGCGGCGGGCGGCGTCGAGCATTTGTTGATCCTTGGCCAGCTCGGTTTCCATGCGAAGCGCGTCGCTGCTGTTTGCCATGGGATCGGCGGCCATTTGGCGCGCGTTTTCCACGATGGCGGTGAGCCAGGCGACCTGGGTTTGCTGGAGGGCGATGGATTCGTCGGCGAGTGCGAGTTCGATGGCGATGCGGGCGGCCTCCGCGGCAGCGGCGAGCGCCGGGGTGCGGGAGTTTTCCGCCGCGGCACGCTGCATGGCTTCGGCCTTGCGGCGCCGGGCATCGAACATCCCTGGTTTGGGCAACACTTGTTCGAGTCCGATAAGGATGTCGCCATCGTCCATGCGCATCATTTTTTCAGCGATCGTGAAGCCCAGGCCGACCATGGGGTCCTCCCAGAGCCGGACGGCGCGGGCATCGTGACCGGCGGCGGTCGCGAGGTGTTTTCCGGCTACCGCAGACGGATGTGTTCGCGCCGCTTCCTTCCTGATTCCGGAGAGAAAATCATGGTTTAAAAGTTTGGCCTCCTGCGCGTGCAGGAAACTCCCGGCCACGATCAGGCCGGTGAAAATTTTTGATATCGAGTTCATAAGTCATGTGAGTCATGGGATGGAATTTTCAAGCGCCCGATTTCGTCCGCCAAAGGATGCGGCGAAGATGGATGGGCACAATACGCCTGTCAGGGCGCGGACTCAGATGACGAAACTGCAGAAGGCCACGGACAGCGGCACTCCTGCATAACCGCTCCGGCCAGGTGCCGGAATGGCGACCGCCATCCCGGCGGCGGGTGGACAAACTAGCGGAGCGAGGAGCGCGACTTCAGGCGCTTCTGAAATGGACAGCTTCACCTCGACGCTCGCGGGGAGCAGGGGAGCGGGTTGTTGGTTTTCGCGGGTTTCCCTGGCGCACGGGCAGGATTTTGAACCCTCACAGCAACAACTCGCGGCATGGGCCTGGGTTGCGCATGGCTCCGCTGGCTGGGACGCCAAACATACCGGCATCTGGGACAACTGGAGGACCAGTCCCATGAACAGCGCGATGATCAACCTGATGTTCATTGCCGGGATTAGAGTAATCCGCCGGCGGGATATTCCAAGATTTATTCTCTGGACGTGCAGGGACGTCATGTCGACTCGCTCCATCTTCTCCGCGCCTGGGCTGTCAGCTTCGCCAGCGGCCTCAATGATACCCCCGGGATCGCCGCGGTTCTCGCGGGATTGGCTTTCTCCAGCTTCAAGTGAGCCATGATCAGCATTTCCTGCTGCTGACGGGCGCTTGTTAGGGGCGGGTCAGGCGTCCGGAGCGGACTCGTGGGCGAGGGTTTGTAGGCGTTCGAGGCTGGCTGCTTGCAGTTTGAGCGGGCCGCCCTTGGTTTCCCAGTTGGCGATGCTGGCGGCGCTGACGCCGAGCCTGGCGGCGAAGGCCTGACGGGTGAGGCCGAGGCGGGCGCGCAGCTTGCGGATGGAGGCGGGGCTGGCTTTGAACGGGCGTGGCTTTTTGACGGCGGCTTTTTTGGCCTTGGGCGCGGGCTTTGCTTGCGCCTTGGAAACCGGGGGGGGCGCTTCTGTTTCCAGATCGATGCCGAAGACATCGCCGAGGGCGGCGGAGTCGAGGGTGCGGCGGCGGCCGGAAGCCTTGGTCGGGCTGCCAAGGGCGATGGCGGGATCGACGGCGGAGATGAGGTCGTTGTGATCCACACCCCGGAGTTTGAAGAGCAGTTCGGGCCGGGTATCGAGGCGGGCGCCGACGCCATAGAGCACGGCGGCAAGGTGCTTGCAGAGGCCGGCGTAATCCGGGCAAGAGCAACTGAGTTTGATCTCCTTGGGCTTGGGAAAAAGCCCGTCGTCCTTGTGGGTGACGATGGTCATGATTTCACCTGAGACTTTTCCTTGGAGCAGTTCGATGAGGGAGCCGATTTTTCCTTGGGAGCGCGATTGGAGGGTTTTCCAAGTGGCGGCGGGGAGTGCGCCGATGGTGATGGTTTGCTCGTAGAGCGAGGAACCTTGGACGAGGGACTCAATACGGCCGGCGGTGATGGCGAGGTGGAGAACGGAGCCGTTGCGGACATAGGTGCGGCCGCGTGGCAGGCGGTTTTCGTAGTCGCTGAACGATTCGAGATGCTTGCACCAGGCACTGCCCCAGAAGCTGGTGGCGATCTTGGTGCGGTGGCCGAGCTCACCTAACGGTTCGATGATCCGGCCTTTTTTCTGGAGTTTTGCCAACTCCTTCTGCGCATTGATCCGGCGTTGGGCGACCGAGACGTAGGGGGCGAAATGGCTGAAATACCGGCTCATGAGAGGCTGCTGGCGACGATGATGATGGTTTTCGGGATGGTGGTGATCGGCATCACCGGCCACGCCTTGAGATTGGTTGCCAGTGGCGCGGGTGTCGATTTTTTCTTCCTTCGTCCCATCGAACCGGAGGTGGAGAAAAAGAGCCAAGGCGCAGCCCGAATCCCCAATTGCGGCTGAAATGCCGGTTTCCGCCCGCTAGCGTGTGCGCCTGATGAGCGAACCCGACGATGCCGCCGCCTCCCTGAAGGCAATGCAGGACGCAATTTACCGGGAGAAAATCCTCCGCGCCCGGAAATTGACGCCCGAGCAGCGGCTGGCGGATGTGTTCGAGCTCTCAAATCACCAGTTCATGACAGAGTGACAGATCAATAATTAGAATTAGGAATCCTCTTGGCATCTGGCTCTGCGGCGGCAGGGTGGCTGGATGCGAAAGGCTCGGTGGCAGTGGAATTGGAGGAAGTCAGGAAATCGGCGGGTGATGGCGGTAGTGCTGACGCTCGCGTGGCGGAGACCCACGCCCGTTTCACCTATCCCATCACCATCAATGCGAACCGCCGCTTCTACCGAATCAGGGCCACGCGCTAGGGGTGAGAGCCGCTTTCTTCCTGCCGCCATTTCACCGCAAGGAACCATGAACCAGATCCTCCGCGCTTTCCTGACGTTCATCCTACGCCTGACCTGCTCGCTTGTTCCGGGGTTGAGGGGCATAGACCCGGTCAGCATGTATTCGAGACCGACTTCCTCCAAGCGGCGGGCGACATCGAGGAGAAAATCGAGTTCGGAAAGCCTCTCTGGGGTACCAGTCCCCGCAGTAGAACAACTACGCCTTTTATGATGGGAAAATCTACTACTGCGGGGACTGGCACCCAAAGACGACTTCTTTCTTCTGAAATGCCGATCCGCGGAAAGGGGGGCACCCACTCTTAAGGTCTTATGATCTCGACTTTAAAATCCACGTTGAAGGCATGAGGCGATATCTTCGTATTGGCATTGAGCAGAGTCACGGTCTTAAGCGCATCGCAATTCGCGAAGGTTCCCGGCCCGATGGTTTCAACGCCTTCAGGGATGACAATCGATTCGAGCTCCCTGCAATGCGCGAACGCGCGCTTGCCGATGGTCTTGAGCCCTTTGGGAATCATGATGGATCTCAGTGATTTGCAATCGCAAAACGATTCATCGCCAATGTCTGTCACCCGCGCCGGGATGATCAAAAGTAAGCCCCCGAGCGTCCGCCGTTTGAAAAACCTCGGTGGCTCTTGCCGCGTCCAGCGAGCGAGAGACAAAACCGTCCTTCGCGCAGCCTGTCTCGCCCACATCCGGCGGAAATTTGAAAACGCCCGCGCCGAGCGACCCGAAGTCATCGACTGGATCCTTCGCATCATCGCCCGACTATACATGATAGAAAATCCACTGCGTGAATACAAAGTGGACGCCGCCGTGCGTTTGCGCGTCAGGCAGAACCGCAGCCGCCCGCCCATGAATTTGTTAGGCAAGGCGTTCAAACGCCTGATCACCACCCGCATCCGGCCCAAGAGCGGATTGGGCCAGGCGCTCCAATACGCCCTTGGCCAGTGGCCCGCCATGCAGACTTTCCTT
>JBFZFJ010000152.1:0-32568 GCA_041306405.1 Verrucomicrobiales bacterium
CCCTTATTCCCCCCCAACCATATCGCCTGCGCCCCTCACCATCACCCGCCGCTCCGCCTCTCCCTCCGCAACTCCGCAACTCCGCAACTCCGCGTTTCACTTCATCCGCCTCCTCTACCGCCCCCAAGACCTGCTCAATACCTCATCCGCCAACGACCTCTGCCTGGAAGAATATCTCCACCCTATCACCCAAGGGCAATACGCCCTCTACCAAGTCCGCCACCAAGACGAATTCGCCGTCGCTGGACTCCGCCGAACCGATCACGGAGCCTGGGAAATCGACCAAATCAAAGGTCCGAAGAATGCCGAACCGTCGGAGGCCATGGCGGGTCACGTTGCAGCCTGGTATCAGTCCAGTATCCCAGCTCTCCACCCCGAAATGATTTCTTGAAATCGCCGATTTACCATCATATGGTGGCATCGCCATGAAGAACAGCATCCATGAGCGGCCAATCCCACCCCAGTCCGAAAAACCTTGCATCAGAAGTTGCGGGCCGCGCAGGAAGCCATTGCCGCAGGCCGCCTGAGTGCGGTGGATTCCGACCGCCACGTCGTTGCCGACATGCACGAACTCGGAGTCGATGAAGCCACCTACTGGGCGCTGCTGCCCCGCTTGATTGAGGCGGCACTACTCGCCGGACCCGCCACCAGCTACGCCGGCACCCGCCCTCCCCGCAAAAGCACCAAACACCCCGCCGTCAAGAACCTCGAACTTTGGGCCTTCAAAGCCCGCCTCCCGGAATTCCCTTTCCCGCTCTACTTCAAATTCGCCCTCAAACCCCACCCGAAAACCGGCGAAACCCACTGCATCCACATCGACTGCCACCCCGACCGCTAACTCAAGGAGCGTGGGCGTCTCGCCCACCATCTTCTCTTCATTTCAGCATTTCAGTTTTTCAGCATCTCAGCTTTTACCACCATGATCCCCGACTTCTGCCCCGCCTGCGACGCTGCAGACCATCCCTTCGACCTCATCCAGCGCGAAACCGAACAGGATTTCCGCAGCGAAACCTTCCGCGTCACCTCGCCCGCCCTGCAATGCCGCCATTGCGGCTTCGGCCTGCTTGGTCCCGGCCATCTCGACGCCCTCCGCATCGCCACGCACGACGCCTACCGCCGGAAACACGGATTCCTCACCAGCGGCGAAATCCTCTCCCGCCGCAAAGCCATGGGACTCTCCCAGAAACGCTTTGCCGAATACCTCGGCGTCGGCAGCGCCAGCATCGAACGCTGGGAATCCGGCGTCCTCGTCCAGGACAAAGCCAGCGACCTCCTCCTCCGCCAACGCACCGAGCGCGGACTCTACTTCAACCTCCGCCCCGCCGGACGCAGCAAACACACCTTCGCCTTCTCGCTCCCCGGATCGCCAGCCCTGGTTCCCTGATCCCATGAAACCCGCCCTGCAACTCATCGGCCACCGCCTGGCGGAAATCCAACTCCACGCCAGCACCGATCCCAGTGCCGACGGCCCCATCCGGCTCGACACCGAACTCATCTGGGACCACCCCAACGAAGCCGGCCCCGAATGGCGGCTCGCGCTCACCACCCGCTTCGGCACCGAGGACGAAACCAAGCCCGCCCCCTATTCCGGCAAGGTCCAAATCATCGGCCGCTTCCATGTCGATCCCACATTGGGGAAAACCGAAGCCGCCCGCCTCGTCCACGACGACGGTGCCGAAATCCTCTTCGCCGCCACCCGCGAGCTACTCATCCAGCTCACCTCCCGCTCCCTCCACGGGGAATTTGTCCTGCCTGCAGCAGGATTTTTGAACTGGGAGCCAGAGTTAAAAAGTAAGCGTAAAGCCGTGGGTGGCTGAATTTCCACGCCATGACCTATCCCAATCCCGAGCAACGACAGGTCCTCGATCACCTTCACGGCACCTTGCTCGTATTGGCACCCGCAGGCACCGGCAAGACACGCCTCATGGCCGACCGCCTGGCCGCCCTCGTCGCCACCGGCATGTCGCCGGAGGTCACCCTCGGCGTCACCTTCACCAACCGCGCCGCCGAGCACATGCGCGGTGCCGTCCAGGAATCCTGCGGTCCCGCCGCCAAACTCTGCCGCATCCAGACCTTCCACAGCCTCTGCGCCTGGATGCTCCGACTCGAATCCCGCGACCTCGGCCTGCCCTCGGATTTCGTCATCTATGACGAACAGGACAGCGTCGACCTGATGCGCGAATGTCTCAAAGCCCCCGACCTCAGCCCGGACTCACTCTTCCAGCAGCTCTCGCAGATGAAGTCAGACTGCGCGGAAAAGGAACTCACCCTCGCCACCATCCCGGCGCTGGACATGCGCCACCTCGCCGCTCCGGTCCGCGCAACCATTCTCGCCTATCACCAACACCTCGCCGAGCGAAACGCCCTCGATTTCCCCGATCTCCTCTACCGCACCCGGGCCATGCTCGCCCTGCTCCCGGAAAAGCGCGCCAAGTGGTCCGCCCGCTTCCAGTGGATCCAGATGGACGAGGTCCAGGACACCCATGTTTCCGAATACGGGAATGAACTCACCAACCGCGCCGCCCTCGCCCGCAATCTCGACTTCCTCGCCACCGACGACGCCAGCATCCCCATCCTCACCGTCCACCAATCCAAAGGCCTCGAATTCGACACCGTCATCATCGCCGGCCTCGCCGAGGACGAATTCCCCAGCTACTACGCCAAGCGCGACCTGAAACTCGAAGAGGAGAAACGCCTATTCTACGTCGCCCTCACCCGCGCCAAACGCCACCTCATCCTCAGCTCCTACCGGATGAATGACTGGGGCCACGAAAAACCTCCCAGCAGTTTCCTCACTGGCTTGATTTGATCCTGCGAAGAATTATTTTCTGTATTGTCGGGCTTCGCTTCATGTAATACAATTACCCCATGCAAACACTGGTTCTGCGCATCCCCGACGACTTGGCCAGGGAACTGGATGCCGAGGCGAAGAAGACCCATCTGACAAAATCGGAAGTCGCCCGCAGGCGGCTCATCACGGCAGGCTCGCAAAGCCGCGATGCCGCCTCCGGCTTTGATCTGATCGCGGATTTGGTAGGCACCGTTGAGGGCGGTCCTACCGATATGAGTGCACGGAAAAAGGAATACCTGAAATCGACAAGTTATGGGAAATCCCGTCATCGTTGATGCTTCGTTTCTCGTCGCCCTCTGGCGGAAGAACGATCAGAACCACCCATGGGCCATCCAACAGGCGCAGCTCCAGCCACCGCCGTGGATCACCTGCGAGTCCGTTCTTTCCGAGGCCGATCACCTTCTCGCCCCCGACGGCTGCGCCACCCTCCGCCTTGCCTGCCGTCGCGGAGCTCTCCGGATTGCCCCGCTCCATGAGGACGCCTTCATCCCGGTCCTCGATCTCCTCGACAAATACGCCGATATCCCGATGAGCATCGCCGACGCCTGTCTGGTCCGCCTCACGGAGATCCTGCCCGATCCACTCCTTCTCACCATCGACTCCGACTTCAAAATCTACCGCCGCCTCGGCCGCCGGGTGATTCCTACGCGAATGCCCTGAAATTCCGTCCACCCATATCTCTCCGCCTCTTCCTCAGCGCACTCCGCAACTCCGCGTTTCGCTTCATCCCATCCTCAACCCCCCATCCTCAAACCCCCATCGTCCCTGCTCCGCGCCCCTTCGCGACCTTTGCGCCTGCGGTTCAAAACCTTCCCATTTAACAAACATCCATCCTTGGCAACACACCGGATAACCCTTATTTTCTCGTTATGGAAACCACCACTGTCGAAGAACGTCTGACCCGCATTGAGCGCGAGTTCGACGAATTGAAGCATGAAGTCCTCGGTCTCAAGCCGCGTGCCAAGGGATGGCGGCAAACGGTGGGCGCGATCCCCGATGACGAACTCTCCCGTCATGCCGAGAAACTGGGCCGTGAGTGGCGGGAACAGGCGAACAAGGACTGATCTGCATGTTCGTCCTGGATACCAATCACGTCAGTGAACTGACCTTCCGCACCGCAGCGGGCCTGCGTTTACTTCAGAAACTCGACGCGGTGGACCAAGACGCCGCCGTGACCGCTATCACCGTCGAGGAATCATTGCGCGGTTGGCTCGCGGAAATCCGCCGCCGCACCGATCCACGAACACAAATCCCCGCCTACCAGCGCCTCACCAGGCAGGTGGAGGTGTTCGCTTCATGGCTCGTGCTTCCATGGGATGACGACGCCGCAGACCGCTTCGATTCATTAAAATCCCTTCGCCAGCAAGTCGGCACTCAGGATTTGAAAATCGCATGCATCTGCCTGGCCCACGATGCCACCCTGCTCACGCGCAACCTCGCCGACTTCAAACCCGTGCCCGGATTGAGGGCTGAGAACTGGCTGGATTAAAGGCGTTACCCATTTTGTTGAAATGCGAAACCCCTTCGATGTGAACCCGATAACTCTAACTACGTCCCTCTTCCCTTCGACGTTCGATGTTGGGCGTTCAATGTTCGATGTTCTCTCCCTCTTCCCAATCAAAAATCCAAAATCAGCAATCGGAAATCGTCAATCCACCCCTCTTCCCATGGGCTTCACCCTCACATCACCCGCCGATCAAAGTGTCCGCCGCCCGCGCCGATGCATATTAGCCGGGACTGACGCATGCGGGCACCGACCCCAGCGACGCGAACGCCTTGAGATTTCCGGCTTGGCTCAGTCCACTCGCCGCTGTATTTATCCACCATGAAAGCGAAGGTCACCTACTGGCGCGAGTCCGATGGCAAGTATCTCGGCTATTTGAACGACTACCCGGATCACTGGACCCAGGGCGAGGATTTGGACGACCTCAAAAAACACCTCCGCGATCTCTTCGAACTCTTCGGCCGCGAGGATATTCCGGGAATCCGCAAAGAGGAGGAACTCGAAATCGCGTGAAACGCCGGGACCTCGTGACGGAACTGGAAAATGCCGGCTGCCGCTTGTTGCGCCACGGTTCCTGCCACGACATCTACCACAATCCGGAAACCGGCCGCTCCCAGCCGGTTCCCGTCATCGGGAAATCAATGAGATTCTCGCCAAGAAGATTCTCAAGGATTTGACGAAACAGCCGGAATGAAGCACCGCATCCAAACTCAATCCCGTTATCCAATCCGCTCCCGGTCTGAAGCAAAAACAATCACCGAATGTCTGTTATTTGGGACCGCCGCACCGGGGAGACATCGAGTTGCTGGAACGCATCGCCAAAGACCCGCAGGCCTTCATCCGCCAACAAGGCTGGGCCAGCGTTTCCCTCGACGGCGATCACACTCTCATGGAACTCCGCTACCTCTACGAGCATCTCCAAGCCAGAATCGTGGAACTCATCGAAACCCTCGACACCCTACACGCCAGCCCGGATTACGAAGTCTTCCTGTTCGCCGAGAAAGACGCCGCCGTGATCGACACCATCGCCGCCGCGCAGCAGGAGGAGCTGGAGAAAGAGATCGCCAACTTGCAGGCCGAGGCAGAACGGGTGGCGGAAGAAGCACGGGAATTGGCAGGAGAAGTGCCGTTTTGAAATGCAGTCGAGGACTTCAGTCCGGACGGCTTTGGAAGAGAAGACGGACTGAAGTCCTGGACTACGTTTGAAGAAGACGAGTTGGTGGGCAGCTCGCCGTTTTAGAAGAAGGCTCGGAGCGAGCCGTCTTCGCTGAAGCTACGCCGGGCCGAGGACGCTCCGAAGACGGTCTGCGGCGAGACGCCAGAGCCACGCGGAGCGGGAACTGGCGGGGTATGTGGCGTTTTAGAATACAGTCGACAGACACAAATCATCAGCCCGGCAGATCATCATCCGCCAGATGGCGGTTGAAGTCCATCGCGCCATGGAGGATCCGAATGATCTCAAGCGTCTGCCCTTCGATAGAAAAGAAGATGACGTGCTTCTCGTGTCGGGCAGAGCGGCAGCCTTTTGCGAGGTCCTCCCGCAGCCGGCAGGAATCCGGGTTGGACTGGATTTCGGCGAGCTTCCCCCCAAAGACCTTTCAAATAGCGATCTTCCTGTTCCGCACCCCAAGTCTGAAGCGTGTAGTCGGAAATCTCCTGCAAATCTCGAATTGCCGAGGGCGAGAGGATGAGGTTCATCGGTTACCTCTGGCAAGATTCAGAAATTCGCTTTCGTCGGTGACGGTCGTTCCTTCTCCCCGCTGGAGTTCTTCGCAGCCCATGTTGACTTCGGCAAGGAGGCGGATGCGGGCCTCGATTTCCCTCCAAGAGGCGTTTTCGGGAAGTCCCTTGATGGTTTCCATTGCGAGTTCCTTGGTGGACATGGCGGAAACCTAGGACTAATTCCCCTTGAGTTCAAGGGCACAAAAATCCGGCGGCTCGCACTTTTCGGGAGGACGCCGGACTGGTGGTGTTCCGACATCCGGGGCTGGAGCATTACCAACGACTCATCGAGGCAGCGGGAGGAGGTGGAGCGGGAGATCGCTGGCTTGGAAGCGGAGGCCCGTGAGGCGGAGAAGGAAATCGAGGAGTTGGTGGGAAGCTCGCCGTTTTAGAAGAAGACTCGTAGCGAGCCGTTTTCGCTGAAGCTACGCCGGGCCGAGGACGCTCCGGAGACGGACTGCGGCGAGACGCCACAGCCACGCGGAGCGGGTGGCGGAGGAAGCACGGGCACTGGCGGGCGAGGTGCCATTTTAAGGGTGAGAGAGTCAGGCCGTATTGTGGAGCATGGATATCACCCCTTGGATGATTGATTGAAGAGCAGCGGGTTTGAGTTCGCCCGGCTCTGCAACGAAAAGGCCTTGATGAGCCGTGAAAAGCTTGGCGGGACGGGCATAACTGACGACACGCAGCGATCCATGGTCGAAATCCTGATCGGTGATCTCCACGGCGCGGGGATCAGCAAAACTCCGGCTGGTGACTTGGCATAAAATCCAATCCCCGCGCCCGGCATCAGCCAAGACCACCGCCGGGCGGAGCTTGGATTGTGACAAGTCCGAGAACGGAAACGGCACGAGGACTACCGAGCCTGCTGTAGGTGTGACCATGCTTCCTCCTCTTCAGGGCGGTTCCAGTCCCGAGCCAACGCGGCCTCGCTCAACAACGCGGTTTCGGGCTCTTCGCGTGGATCGTCGTTTAAAATGGTGACCAAAGCGCGGTGACGGCGGCCAAGACGCAACGGCTCGAGCAGGCGCACTGCGCCTGTTTCGTCCACAATGGCTTCCACAGTTTGAATCATGTGTCGAAGCTACATCATAGATTGTTGAAAACAAGGATGGAAAGCACCTCGCCCTTTCGGGAGGACGCCGGACTGGTGGTTTTCCGGCATCCGGGGCTGGAGCATTTCCAACGACTCATCGAGGCCGCCCTCAGCCGCCTCGCCGATCTGGAGCTGGATTACGGGGTCGAGAAGTCCAAGGTGGACTCGGTGCGCTCGCGCTTGTTCGGTGCCCTCCGTCCTTACTACCCTCATGGAACTCCGCTCCCTCTACGAGCATCTCCAAGCCAGAATCCTGGAACTCATCGAGCTGTCTTCGCTGAAGCTACGCCGGGCCGAGGACGCTCCGGAGACGGTCTGCGGCGAGACGCCACAGCCACGCAGAGCGGGAATTAGCGGGCGGGGGGCCGGTTTGAGATTCAGCTAATGACAGCACGCCGGCAGCTCTTTCACTTCCGTTTTCGGCTCCTCGCCATAAAATTGCGCGGGGATCGTGTCATGCAGGCGCACCGCCAGCACCACGGCGGTGACCAGCGCCAATCCCCGCCTCATCCGGCCCATCGCGAGCGGCGTGAGCTTTGCCCGGATGCGGTGGAACTGGTGCTGCGCGAGCCACAGCAGCGGCACCGTGCCGAGGCCGAAGGCGAGCGTGAACTCCGCGCCCTTCGCGGCGGAACCGGCGAGCAGCGCCGCGCCGAAAACCAGATAGAGCGGGCCGCAGGGCAGGAACGGCGTGAGCAGCCCCATCGCCGAGGCTCCGCCGTATGCGGAGAGCTTGCAGGCCTTGAAGCGGGCGCGCGCGGTGAGGCGGTTGAGGATGGCCGGGCGAGGGACTTTCTTGTCCAAGCCGAAGGCCATGACCAGCAACACGCCGACCATCACCCACGGCAGCAAGACGGCGGGCGAGTTGAAAAACCACTTGAGCGGCTGCTGGCCGAGCGCGCCGCAGAGCGCGCCGATGAGGCCGTAGGAAACAAGCCGCGTTCCGTGATAGAGCGAGGCGGCGGTGAGTCGCTCGCCCTCGGATTTCGCCAGGGTGCCGAGTCCGCACGCGATGGGACCGCACATGCCGACGCAGTGGAAGCTGGTCACAAGTCCGGCGACGAGAGCTGCGGTGGCAGTGGTCATCAGCGTTTCACTTCGATCTGTTGCGGTGCGAATTTCACGGCCACGGAAATCAACGTGGACCACGCCGCGAGCAGGACCACGAAGGCGAGCACGACATAGATCCAGGGATGGCGGGAGACGAATTCGGAGATGGTTTTCATCGGTAGTTAGGGTCTGGGGATGGATTGAGGATTCGGGCCAAGAAAGCGGGCGGTCTTCTCCAGCACGACATCGCCGGGGTCGGCGTGGACCTCGATGACGATGTCCGAGCTGCCGGTGTAGGAGGCGAGCGGGGCGAACACCACGCAGGTGCGCGACATCTCGCTGAGCGGCGCGATGGAGAATGATTGCTCGGCTCCGCTGAGCTGATAGCCCGCCGGGGTTTTCTTGCCGAGGTGGAGTGTGACGGTCGCCGTCTGGTTGCGCTTGTTGAAGACGCGAACCTTGTAAATGTTCCGCACCGAGCTGGCGTCGCTGAAAAACCCAGCCCCGCCGGCGCGGGAAATCGTCGCGGTGAACGGCCGCGCCTTGTTGGAGGCGACGAGTGTCAGCGCGCCCAGTCCGAGCACGGCGAGCGCGCAATACGCATAGACGCGCGGGCGCAGGTAGCGGCGCTTTTTCCCGGCGAATCCGTTGAAGGAATCATAGCGGATGAGCCCTTTCGGCCGCTCCACCTTGGTCATGATGTCGTCGCACGCGTCGATGCAGGCGGTGCAGCCGATGCATTCGAGCTGGAGGCCGTTGCGGATGTCGATGCCGGTCGGGCAGACTTGCACGCAGCGGCGGCAGTCGATGCAGTCGCCCGCCGCCTTACCCTTCGCGCCGCGGGGCTCGCCGCGCTTTTCGTCGTAGCCGATGTTGATGGTGTCGTCGTCCGTCAGCGCGCTCTGGAGGCGGCCGTAAGGGCACATGATGATGCAGAATTGCTCGCGGAAATAACCGAAGCAGAACCACAGGACCAGGGTGAGGAAGAGCACCACGCCGAAAGCGGTCGCGTGCTGGAGCGGGCCCTCGTGCATGAAGCCGTAAAGCCGCTCCAGCGAGACGTAGTAGGAAATGAAAACATGCGCGATGGCCGCGGCGATGACGACGAAGAGGAAGTGCTTGGTGACGCGCTTCGCGACTTTTACCGTCGTCCAAGGAGCCTGGGCCAGCGCCCGGCGCGCCGTGGCGTCGCCCTCAATCCAGCGCTCGATGCGCCGATAAACGTGATCCAGAAAGACCGTGTAGGGACAAGCCCAGCCGCACCAGATCCGGCCGAGCAACGAGGTGATGAAAAACAGCGCGAAGCCCATCCCGCTGATCGCGAAGAACATCACCCACAAATCCTGCGGCACCAGCGTCAGACCGAAGAGATGGAACATCCGGTTTTCCACGTCGAGGAACACCGCCGGATTGCCGTTGATCGGAATCCACGGCAGCAGCACGTAAACGGCGATGAGCAGCAGCCCGACGACGCGCCTCGCCAGCGTCCACCGGCCCTTCACGTCCGCCGGATGGAGGAAATAGCGCGAACCATCGTCATTGATGGTGGTCACGGAGACCAGGTTCGGTGATTTGGGCGCAGCCATGAAAGAGTTTGAGACGATCGCATCCGCCTGTCCACCCCGCTCCGCATCGCCTGTGCAAGACCGCGCAGGAAATGCCCGTGACGCGCTCCGGTCACCGCCACGCCCGGAACCCGTGAAAACTCCGCGGTGATGTTAGTATTCAGATGTGCGACACGATCCAAAGGACGATGATCCACCCACCCAAGAGTCCGGTCAGCGCTCCGGCGATGAGGCTCCAGCGCATTCGTTGGGACGCCAGGAAACATCCAATGCCTGCCGCGGTGAAAGCCACGTCCAGGAAGAGAGCCCCGCAGCCGGTGATGATCGAAACGAAATTGTCGACGCCGCCGATGTTGAGGGACATCGCCAGCAGCACAAGTAGCGCTGCCGCCGCTGATGCGAGAGCGGCCTTGATCCTGTGGGTGCGATGGACGCGTTTCACGATAGGGGTTTGAGGCTGGTGGCTGAGGCGGGATTGGTTTGGAGAATCGGGGTTGGATTTCCCGAAGGCCCATGGATCCCGCCGCCGCGTCAGACGTCGCCGCGGTGGTCCTTTTCGAGCTGGATTCGATCGGCGAGGTTGCGGGCTTTGACGCTGTTGCGCTTGGCCCAGCGCTCGACGGCCATCTGGCGCTTCTCGGAGCGCTTCTTCAACGCGGCGATCTCGTTTTCGAGGTTGAGGAAATTTTCATAACGCGCGGGATCAAGCGTGCCGGCTTCCACGGCGGCGCGGATCGCGCACTTGGCGTCCTTGCGGTGGCTGCAGTCCGAGAACTTGCACTCGGCGGTCAGCGTCTCGACGTCGGCGAAACTGTCGCGCAGCGTCGCCTCGTCGGTCCACATCTGGATCTCGCGCATGCCGGGATTGTCGATGAGCATGCCGCCATTCCGCAGCGGGACGAGCTCGCGGGAGGTGGTGGTGTGGCGGCCTTTGCCGGTGATCTCGTTGACCTCGCTGGTCCACTGCCAGTCCTCGCCGTAAAGCTGGTTCACCAAGGTCGATTTGCCGACGCCGCTGGAGCCGACGATGCACATGGTGACGCCCTTTTTGATGTATTTCTTGAGCACCTTGAGGCCCTGGCCGCTCACCGCGCTGGTGACGTGGACGCTCGCGCCATCCCACAACGCGGCGATTTCCGCGGCGGCGGCCTGGCTTTGCTCGATGGGAAAAAGGTCGGATTTGTTTACCAGCACCACCGCCTTCGCGCCGCTGCGGCCGATGAGCATGAAATAGCGCTCCATCCGGCGGATGTTGAAATCCGGGCCCGCGTCGGTGACCACGGCGACGAGGTCGATGTTCGCGCCGATGACTTGCGCCTGGCTGCTGTTGCCGGGCATTTTGCGGGAAAAACAGGTGCGCCGCGGCAGCATCGCGCGGATCACGGACGGCTGGTTTTCATCGCCGAGCTCGACCATCACCCAGTCGCCCACGGCGGGCAAATCCGCGTCGCAAGCGGCCTCGTGCCAGACGCGGCCGCAGAGGATGACGTCGATTTCATCGCCGTCCGCGAGGAACGCGCCGTAGTTGATGACCGTCTCGCGGATCAGCCGCGCAGGCACCCAGCCCTTTCCGGCGAAGGCCGCGCGGGCAGTTTCCAATTCCGGGTTCCAGCCGAGTTCCTTCAAATTCATTCGCCGGAAACTTAGCGCAACGAGCGCGGCTGTCGATTCCTGCGTTGCGGGACGATTTCCCCGCTCACGCCCAGCGCCGCGCCCATTCGGCGGGGAGGCGCATGGGTTTGCCGGCGGGCATTTGGACGAGGGCGAGCGCTTGGCGGGCGGTGACGAGGAGCGCGCCGTCTGATTCGCGGACCATTTCGAACGCGCACCAGAACCGGGCGCGCGACATTTCAGCGAGCCGGCCGCGGATGACCAGCCAGTCGCCGAGCTTGGCCGGCAGCTTGTAATCGACCTCGGTGCGGGTGACCACCGGGTAAACCTGGGTGCCGGACATCGTCGGCAGGTCCATGCCCATTTGCGCGGCGAGGCGCGTGCGGCAGGTTTCGATCATCCGCAGGTAGGCGAGATTGTGGACGACACCGCCGCAGTCGGTGTCGAAAAACATTACTTCTTCGCGGGTTTCGAGGGTCGGGACGCTGTCGGACATGCGGCGATTTAGGCCCAGCCGGCTGAAATCCGCAACGTTCGCGGTCGGGATTTTTGCTTGAGTTCGCCAAGGACCTCACCGAGTCTCCGCCCGCTGATGAGACCGCTGTTCACATGGCTGATGGTGATTTGCACGCTGGCCGGGCTCAACACCCGCGTCCTCGCTGCCGACTCCGGCCGGGTCGCGGTCTGCGCCCAACCGGCCGATTCCTGCGACCACGTTCATCACCACGCGCACGCCCCGGAGGAGCATCACCACGATGGCGACGACTGCCCGACGGATCACCACCATCATTTCGACTGCTGCGCGCAGGCACAGCCTTTGACTGTTGAAAACAACCCCGACCGCAAGCTCGGGGTTCCCGGGTTCTCGTTGTTAGGCGTCCTCCACGAGAGCGAGGTTCCGCCCGAGGAGCCGGTTCTCGGTTCGGAAAAACCGCCGTTGATCTGAGCGCCGCTTGATCGCGCTCCGGCGTGCCCGTGTGGCGCGCCGTCATTTCCCGCCCGGCACCGTTACCCCGGCGCGGAGCCCCGTCTCAAATCCGCCTTTTCATGGCGGCCCTTCATTTCAAACACCATGTCCAAATTCCATCCACTGGCCGTGCTGGCACTTGCCTCCATGACCCTCCCGCTCCGCGCGGAATCTAACGTGATCGTCTCGCTGACCAGTATCGGCGACCGTATCCGCGCCCAGAACCCCGATCTCGCCGCCGCCCGCCTCCGCACCCAGGAAGCGCTCGGCCGCATGAACCAGTCCGGCCGCCTCGCGAATCCGGAGCTCGAGACCGCCATCGAACAAAGCTCCGGCTTCCGCGAGGGGAAATTCGAAATCGGCGTTTCCCAGCGTTTCCCGCTCACCGGACGCTTGCGGCTGGAAAAGGACGTCTCGCTCACCGAGCTGAAATCCTCCGAAGCAGAAGTCCGCGAGGTCGAGCGCCAGCTCACCGGCCAAGCCCGCGCGGCTGTCGTCAAAGTGCTCGCCACCCGCCAGCACCGCGAGCTCCTCCGCCACCAGTCGGGCGTCTCGCAAGAATTCGCAGGTTTCCTCTCGGAAATCGCGGCGAAAGGCGAAGGCTCGCCGCTCGATGCCGGCCAGGCAAAACTCGAAGCCGCCAGCCTCGCCTTGGAAATCCGCCAGCTCGACGCCCAAGAGGCCGCCCTCCTCGGCGAGCTCAAGCCGCTGCTAGGAATGCGCCCCGGAGAAGCGCTCGCCATCGGCGGAACCCTGCCGGAACCCACGCCGCCACCCGCCGGAACCGACCCGTCGCGCCGACCGGACTTGCAAGCCGCCAAGCTCGATGCGCTCGCCGCCGCGCAGGGAGTCGCGCTCGAACAATCCCGCCGCTATGACGACGTGGAAGGCGGGATTTTCGCCGCCGCCGAGCGCACGGAAGACGCGCCTAACGGCTACGACACCGAAGCCATCGTCGGCCTCCGTTTCAAAATCCCGCTGCCGCTGCGGAACAAGAACGAAGGCGCGATCCAGGAAGCCGAAGCGCGGCAACAGCGCATGGAAATGGAAGCCGCCGCCCTCGGCCGCCACATCCGCCTGGAAGCGGACGCCGCCCGCGACGAGATGCGGGCATGGGCGGAAATGATCGCTGAAATCAACGCCACCCTGCTCCCGCTCGCCGACGAACAATGCGCGCTGGCGGAAACCACCTACCGCAACGGCCAGGGCGAAATCCAATCCGTCCTCCGCTCCCGCGAAAAGCGCCTGCAACTCGCCGCCGCCCGGCTCGACGCCCTGCGCGAGTTCCACCTCGCCCGCGTCCGCCACCAAACCGCGCTCGCCAAACCCTGACTCTCTTCACCCATGAAATTTCTACCTGTTTCCCTGTTCCTGATCACTTCCGCCATCGCGGCCGAAACCACGCCGCGCAACGAACAAACCGTCGTGCTCGACGCCACCGGCGTTCAAAACCTCGGCATCGAAACCGTCGCCGTCGAGGAATCCACCTTCGAGCGCGGCATCCCGGTGCTCGGCGAAATCCAACACACCTGCGCGAGCCACTCCGTCCTCTCCAGCCGCATCGCCGGCAAGATCATCGAAGTCGGCGTCCACAAGGGCGAGTTCGTGAAAAAGGGCGACGTCCTGCTCCGCGTGGAAAGCCGCCAGCCCGGCGATCCGCCGCCGGTGATCGAGCTCAAGGCTCCGGCCGACGGCCTGGTCACCCGCTCGGAAGGCCACCTCGGCGCGCCCGTCGAGCCCGACAAGGAGCTGATGGAGATTCTCGATCTATCCACCGTGTGGGCCGTCGCCCGCGTGCCGCAGCACCAGGCAGCCCTGCTAGTCGAAGGACTCGCCGCGCGGATCCGCGTGCCCGCGCTCGGCAAGGATGGGCACGAGTCGAAATTCCTCCGCCTCGGAACCGAGGACGATCCGGCGAAAGGAAACCTCGAAGCTATTTTCGAACTACCCAATCCCGGCAACAAACTCCGTCCGGGCATGCGCGCCGAGCTTTCCCTCATCGCCTCAAAACGCGAGGGCGTCTTCAGCGTGCCGCGCGAGGCCCTGCAAGGCGACCGCTCGGACCGCTTCGTTTTCATCAAGGACTACGAGTTGGAAAACGCGTTCGTCAGAGTCCCCGTCAGCGTCGGCGAGATGGGCGCGGACCGCGTCGAAATCACCGCCGGACTCATGCCGGGCGACGAAGTGGTGTTAAAAGGAGCCTACGCCCTTTCCTTCGCCGGCAAGGGCAGCGCCTCCCTCAAGGAAGCGCTCGATGCCGCCCACGGCCATCCCCACAACGAGGACGGCACCGAGATGACCAAGGAAGAGATCGCCGCCGGAGAATCGGGTCACGCCCACGATCACGGCGATCATTCTAGCAATCATCTGACAATCTTCCTCGCCATCACCAGCGGCGTGCTTTTCCTGCTGCTGCTGGCCTCGCCCTTCGTTTTCCGCGCCCGTTCCCAAGCCTGACGCCATGCTCAACCACCTCATCCGCTTCTCGCTGAAGAACCGCGCGCTCGTTATCGCCGTCGCGCTGCTGGTCCTGCTGCTAGGACTTCGGACCGCCACGGAACTCCCCGTCGAGGTCCTGCCGGACATGACCAAGCCCACCGTCACCGTGCTGACCGAGGCACCCGGCCTCGCCCCCGAGGAGGTCGAGACGCTCGTCACCCGGCCGCTGGAAAACGTCCTGCTAGGCGTCGGCGGGCTCGACCGCCTGCGCTCGAATTCCGATGTCGGCCTCTCGCTCGTCTTCGTCGAGTTCGCCTGGGGCACCGACATTTACAAGGCCCGCCAACTCGTCCAGGAACGCCTGCAAGCCGCGCGTCTGCCCGCGGGCGCGCGCTCCGGCATGACGCCCGTTTCCTCACTGATGGGTGAGATCCTCCTCGTCGGCCTGCGCTCGAAGGACAACGCCGTCGCGCCCATGGACCTCCGCACCTTCGCCGAGTGGACCGTCGCCCGCCGCCTGCAAAGCATCCCCGGCGTGGCCGAAGTCCTCGCCATTGGCGGCGGCGTCAAGCAGGTCCACGTCGAGCCGGACCCGCTGAAAATGCAGGCCGAGGGCGTATCGTTAGAGGAGCTGGAAATGGCCGTCTCACTCTCCGCGGGCAACGCCACCAGCGGCTATCTCCAGTCCGGTCCGCGCGAAATCATGGTCCGCAACCTCGCCATGACCGCCGACCCCGCGGACATCGCCGCCGCCATCGTCAAGCAGGTGGACCAGCGCATGATCACCATCGGCGATGTCGCCACGGTGAAATTCGGCGTCGCCACCATGCGCGGCGATGCGGCGATCGCCTTCGAGGGCGACAAGCGGGAAACCGCCGGCGTCGTCCTCAGCATCGACAAGGCTCCCGGTTTCGACACCCTGGAACTAACAGCCAAGATCGAAAAGGCGCTCGATGAGCTCCGCCCCGGCCTGCCGTCCGGCGTCGAGGCCGGCATCCTCTTCCGGCAGGGCGATTTCATCGAGCACGCCGTCGGCAATCTCAAGGACGCGATCCGTGACGGCGCGATCATGGTGACCATCATCCTCTTTCTCTTCCTGCTCAATGTCCGGACCACCCTCATCACCCTAACGGCCATTCCGCTGTCCTTCGCCATCACGTTCCTCACCTTCAAATGGTTCGGCACCGGCGTGAACAGCATGACGCTCGGCGGCATCGCCGTCGCCATCGGAATGGTGGTGGATGACGCCATCGTCGATGTGGAAAACGTCTTCCGCCGCCTGCGGGAAAACGCCGCGAGGCCGGAGCCGGAGCCGCGTCTCGAAGTGATCGCCGCCGCGTCGAGCGAGGTGCGCTCCAGCATCCTCTACGCCACCATCCTGATCGTGCTCGTCTTCGTTCCGCTGCTAGGACTGGCGGGATTGGAAGGGCGCCTGTTTCAACCCATCGCCATCGCGACGATCGTCAGCATGGCCGCATCCTTCATCGTTTCCCTGACGGTGATTCCCGTGCTTTGCTCCTTCCTGCTCAAGCCCAAGGAGGGCAAGCCGCACCGCGACGGAACGCTCGTTAGAGCGCTGAAAGCCCTCACCCGCGCGACCTTCCTGCGCGCGGCCTTCGGCGCGCCGCTCGCCGTCATCGGCGCGGTCGTCCTGCTCTGCGTCGCGGCGGGCATGCTCTATCCGGGCATGGGCAAGGAATTCCTGCCCACCTTCAACGAGGGCAGCGCCACCATTTCCTTCGCCAGCGCGCCCGGCAGCTCGTTGAAACACTCGAATGAAGTCGGGCAAAAAGCCGTCGAGCTGTTATTGGAAATCCCCGAAGTCAAAACCGTCGGCCGCCGCGCCGGACGCGCCGAGCGTGACGACCACGTCATGCCCGTTTCCGTCAACGAGTTCGACGTCGAGTTCCGCGAGGGCGGCCGCCACCGCGACGAGGTTTTCACGGAGATCCGCGAGAAACTCAAGGGCATCCCCGGCACCTTCGTCAACGTCGGCCAGCCCATCGGCCACCGCCTCAGCCACATGCTCAGCGGCGTGTCCGCCAAGATCGCGGTGAAGATCCACGGCCCGGATCTCGACACCTTGCGCCGCCTCGGCACGCAGGTGAAGGACGCCGGCAAACGCATCCCCGGACTGACCGATGTGAACCTGGAAGCCCAGGTCCCGATCCCGCAGATCCGCATCGAGGTGAACCGCGCGCGCGCGCGTCTGGAAGGCCTCTCGCCCGGCGAAATCAACGGCCAGGTCTCCAGGATGTTAGGCGGCTCGGTGCTCGGCGAGCTTCGCGAGGGCGAGGCCACCGTGGACCTCGTGATGCGCCTGCCGGAATCCTGGCGCACCTGGCCGGAGAAAACCGACGATTTATTGATAGAAACGCCGGACGGCCGCCACCTCCCGCTTTCCCTCGTCGCCGACGTCCACGAGGTCAACGGCCCGAACGTGATCAACCGCGAGAACGGCCAGCGCCGCATCGTCATCGGCGCGAACACCGACGAGCGCGACCTCGAATCACTGGTGGAAAACTGGCAGCGGGCGGTCGCGGAGCAGGTGAAGCTTCCCGACGGTTACACGCTCCGCTTCGAGGGCGAATATCTCGCCCGCCAGCAGGCGTCGCAGCGGATTCTCGTCCTCTTCGGCATCATCGCCGGAGTCATCGCGGTGCTGCTGACGGGCTATTTCCGCAGCCTGTCACTCGCCTTGCAGGTCATGCTCAATCTGCCGCTCGCCCTCGCCGGCGCGCTCGCCTTCACCTGGTGGAAGATCGACAATATCAGCATCGCCACCCTCGTCGGATTCATCGCCGTCGGCGGCGTGGCCGCCAGGAACGGGATCATGATGATTTCCCACTACCTCCATCTCATGCGCCACGAGGGCGAGGTTTTCGGCATCGCGCTCATCACCCGCGGCACCCAGGAGCGTCTGGTGCCGGTGCTCATGACCGCGCTGGCCGCGGGCATCGCGCTCATCCCGCTGGTCCTCGCCCCCGGCGAGCCCGGCAAGGAGATCCTCCATCCGGTGGCCGTCGCCATCGTCGGTGGATTGATTTTCTCCACCCTCCTCGACCTCGTCGTCACCCCCGCCGTCTTCTTCCTGATCGGGAAAAAGGCGGCGGAGAAAGCTCTCAGGCTGGACGCTCCAGCCACCCGATAGAAACCAACCGAATCCAAAAATGAAAACCAAACTGACCACCATCCTCCTCGCCATCACATCCAGCCTCGCCTTCGGCCACGGCGACATCGAACTCGGCCCCAACAAGGGCCGCATCCTCGAATTCAGCGCCAACGAGTCCATGCACGGAGAAGTCACCCAAAAAGACGGGCAGCTCCACATCGCCGTCCTCGACAAGGACATGAAGCCCGTGAAAGTCGAGGCCCAGTCCCTCACCGCCACCGGCGGCACCCGTGAGAAACCCGTCAAACTCGAGGTCACCAAGAGCGAAAGCGGCTTCACCGTCGCCGCCCCGCAAAATGGCGAGTGGCTGATTCTCCAGTTCAAGGAAACCGCTTCCGCCAAGCCCGTCACCGCCCGCCTGCATTACGATGCGAAGAAATGCGCGACCTGCGAAAGCGTCGAATGGCTCTGCCTGTGCGGCGCGAAGAAATAGGCGGATCAGGCGGAAGACTTCCCTTGACCCGGCCTCTCATCCGTGGAACCTCAGACACATGCGAAAGGTGATTGCAGCGTTCTTGCTGGCCTGCCTCGGGATCATGCTCCCGACAGCGGCGACGCCCGTTCGTGTCTGTTTCCTTGAGGAAGAGATTCTCATCGCTGCTGCCGGCCCGGATTCCAAATGCTGCCCTGACTGCACCCGGGAAACTGATGAAAGCCATCCCTGCTGCATGGATCTCGAGGCGCTTGCCGCCGCCGCCGCCGCGCCTCAGCCGTCGATCGAACTGCCACCGGCAATCCTCACAGAGGTAGTCGGAAACGCGATTTTAGCGCCGCTGAGGACCGAACGTGACCGCAAGGTTTTCGCGCGACCGGAACGGATCCGGGGGCCGACCTCTCCGGCGGCGCATCGAGCGGTGTTGGGGATTTGGAGACTTTGAGAGCGGAACTATCAGCCGCTCGTGATCCCGCCCGTTTGCCGGGGTCGTATCGCATGCCCGTGTCCGGGCCTTGCCGTCTCCAAAATTTCCGACTTCCATGAACCCCGCTCCTTCTCTCGATTCCCTTTCCCGCCCCGCCGCTGGGCTTCCTTCCGCGCGCCGCGTTCCCGCATGGGCCATCCCCCTGGCCATCGCCGCGGGATTTGCGGTCCTGTTTCTCGCACTCTTCCGCGACCGCCTGCTCCCCGCTCCAGACGTGGAAGTCGCCCTGGTGATGGCGACGACTCCGGATCCGGTGAATGTTAGCAGCGCGCCCGCCGCCTCGGGCAAGCTGCTGTTCCAAGCCAGCGGTTGGATCGAGCCCGACCCGCTGCCGATCAAGGCGACCGCGCTCATCGATGGCGTGATCGACACCGTGCATGTGCTCGAAGGCCAACAGGTCGCAAAAGATGAACCGTTAGCCACCCTGGTCGATGCCGACGCCCGTCTCGCGCTCGCCGCCGCCGAGCAAAAGCACCAGATGCTGGTCGCCACGCGCGCAGCCCAGATCGCCTCCATCGCCGCCGCCCGCAAGAAACTCGAATCGGCACGCGCCACTGAGCAAGCCGCGCTCACGCTGCAAGAGGAGGCGGCGGACCAGCACTCGCGCTTGTCCGGCATGCGCAAAGGCTCGGTGTCGGAATCCGACGTCGTTTCCGCCCGCCTGCGCCTGGAGCGCGAGCGCTTGCAAAGCACCGCCGCCGAGGCCGACAGCGGGACCGCCGGGGCGGAAATCACGCGCATGGAACTCGACACGAAAGTCCGCGAGGCCGAGGTGGGCACCGCCGCCGTGGAAGTCGAGCAGGCGAAACTCGCGCTCGTCCGCACCCGCATCGTTTCACCGGTCGATGGCCGCGTGCTGCGCCTTTTCGCAGCGCCGGGCCAAAAGAAAAGGCTCGGCATGGACGATCCCGACAGCTCGACGATCGCCATCGTCTATCAACCGGACAAGCTCCAGGTCCGCGTCGATGTCCCGCTCGCCGACGCCGCCGGGCTGAGCGTCGGCCAGCAGGCGAAAATCCGCTGCAGCCTGCTTCCGGACAAGGTTTTCACCGGCGAGGTCACCCGCATCACCGGCGAGGCCGACGTGCAGCGCAACACCCTGCAGGCGAAGGTCCACATCCTCGATCCGATCGACTCGCTTCGCCCGGAAATGCTCTGCCGTGTCGAGTTTCTCGGCAACGCGACGGCATCGGCTTCCGCTAACGGATCACTCGCGCTGTGGATTCCCGAGGCCGCCCTTGCGGACAATGCGGCGTGGGTCTGCGATCCCGAGTCCCAACGGGTGGCGAGGCGCGCCATCAGCGCCACCGCCGAAAAACGCGACGGCTTCATCCGTATTTCCGAAGGCCTGCGCCCCGGCGAGCACGTCGTCCTCTCACCCCGGAACCTCCGCGACGGCCAGCGCGTCAATCCCACCCTCAAGCAACCATGAACCTGCCCATGATCCAATGCCGCGGCGTCTCGAAAAGCTACCACAAAGGCAGCACGGTGGTGACGCCTCTCGAAGCCCTCGACCTCGACGTGCCGAAGGGCGAGTTCCTCGCGCTGATGGGACCATCCGGCTCGGGGAAGACCACCCTGCTCAACCTTCTATCGGGCATCGACTCGCCCACCGCCGGCTCGCTGGTGATCGCCGGCACCGAGCTCGCCAAGCTTTCCCGGCGCGACCTCACGAAGTGGCGGGCGAACCACGTCGGCTATATTTTCCAGCTCTATCACCTCGTGCCGGTGCTCACCGCTTTTGAAAACGTCGAGCTGCCCCTGCTGCTCTCCCCGCTATCCAAAAAAGACCGCCACGCCCGGGTGGAAACCGCGCTGGCACTCGTGGGTTTGGGCGACCGCATCCACCACACGCCATCCGAACTATCAGGCGGTCAGGAGCAGCGCGTCGCCATCGCCCGCGCCATGGTCGCGGATCCTCCGCTGCTCGTCGCGGACGAACCCACCGGCGATCTCGACCGCGAGTCCGCCACCCGGATTCTCGACCTGCTCCGCCAGCTCGCCGCGGAGTTCGGCAAGACCATCGTCATGGTCACCCACGATGCCAAGGCCGCCGCCGCCGCCGACCGCATCCTGCATTTGGAAAAAGGCCGGCTTCTCGAAAACCCATGAATCCCGCGCTCAATCTGCTCAAGCTCGCTTGGATCCAGCTCGTCCGCCACCGCGTGCGGTCGCTGCTAACGATCCTCGGCGTCGCGTCCGGGATGTTCCTGTTCACCGCCGTGGAAACCCTCCAGCGATCGTTGGCGAAGGCCACCGCCGCGACCGCCGCCGACACCACGCTGGTGGTCTATCGGCAGAACCGCTTCTGCCCCTCCGCAAGCCGGCTGCCCGAGCATTACGCCGATGAAATCCGCCGCGTCGGCGGCGTCCGCGAGGTGGTGCCGGTCCAGATCGTCGTCAACAACTGCGGCGCGTCGCTCGATGTCGTCACCTTCCGCGGCGTCCCCGGCGACCTGCTTCGGAAATTCGCCCCTGAAATCACCATCATCGAAGGCAGCGAGGACGCCTGGCAACGCCGCGACGACGGAGCCCTGCTAGGCGAGATATTCGCCCGCCGCCGCGGACTCAAGCCCGGTGACCGCTTCGACGCCGCGGGCGTGACCGTCACCGTTTCCGGCATCCTCCGCTCGCCCTTCGCGCAGGACAACAACGTCGCCTACGTGAAGCTCCCGTTTCTCCAACAGGCCTCGCGCGCCGGACTCGGCGTGGTCACCCAGTTCAACGTGCGGGTGGGCGACTCGAAGCAACTCGATCCGGTGGCGAAGGCGATCGATGAAATGTTCCGCTCCGGCCAGGAACCCACCGACACGCGCCCGGAGAAGGCCTTTTTCGCCGAGACCGCCTCCGAACTCATCGAGCTCATCGGCTTCACCCGCTGGCTCGGTGTCGGCGCGGTGATCGCCGTGGGCGGGCTGGTGGCCAACGCGCTTCTGCTAGTCGTCCGCGGCCGGGTGAAGGAAAACGCCGTGCTGCGCACCCTCGGATTTCCCGGCCGCGCCATCGGCTGGCTCGTCCTGAGCGAGGGTGGGATGTTAGGGGTCGCCGGCGGCGTGGTGGGCGTCGGGCTGGCGGCCGCATTCCTGCGCTGGCAGAGTTTCACCATGGGCAATGAAGGACAGACCCTCGCCATCCAACCGGACGCCACCGTCATCGCAGCCGGAGTGGGCGCCTCGTTGATGTTAGGAATTCTCGCCTCCTTGTGGCCCGCCTTCCAGGCGATGACCCAGCCGATCGTCAAAAACCTCCGCAGCTGACATGCTCCCCTTCACCTACGCCGTGCGGAACCTGTTCCGCTCCAAGACCCGGCTGCTGCAAACCGTCGGCGGCAGCGCGGTGGTCGTGCTGCTGGTCATGGCCTCGGTCGCCATCAACCACGGCATGGAGCGCGTGCTATCAGCCTCCGGATCGGAGCGGAATGTCATCCTCGTCGGCGCGGGTTCCGAGGAAAGCATCCAGCGCAGCGAAGTCGCGGAGCGGACCGCGGGAATCGCCGAAGCCGGGATCATCGGAATTTCAGAATCCCTCGGAGTGCGCGCTGTTTCCAGCGAGATCCACTACATGAATTTCCTCAACTTGCCGGACGGACGCCGCAGCCAGGGAACGCTCCGCGGGGTGACGCCGCAGGCGCTGCGGGTGCATCCGGAGGTCAGGCTGATAGACGGGGCCTTCCCCGGCGCGGGCGAGGTGATGGCCGGCCGTCTGGCGTGGCGGAAACTCGGCTGGAAGGAAAGCGACCTCAAGCTCGGCGGAACGATCCTCCTCGACCACCAGCCACTCAAAATCTCCGGCGTCTTCGCCGCTCCCGGCACCGTGCTGGAGTCGGAAATCTGGGCCAGCCTCGGCGATCTGCGGATGCTCGCGAAACGGGAAACGCTCTCCTGTGTCGTCCTCCGCCTCGATGATCCCGCCGACTACGCGGAAGCCGATCTTTTCGCCAAACAGCGGCTCGATCTCGAACTCAGCGCGCTGCGGGAAAGCGACTACTACGCCCGCCTCAGCGCCTTCTTCAAACCGCTGCGCGCGATGACCTGGATCACCGCCGGCCTGATCGCCGCGGGAGCGTTGTTCGGCGGCGTCAACACGCTCTACGCCGCCTTCGCCTCGCGCGTCCGCGAGATGGCCACCTTGCAAGCGATCGGCTTCGGACGCGGCTCGCTATTGCTCAGCCTGATCCAGGAAAGCACGCTCGCCTGCCTGACAGGCGCGCTGCTCGCATCCGTCGTCGCCGTCACCTTGCTCGATGGCAGGACCCTTCCGTTTTCGATCGGCGCGTTCACCCTGGAAATCGGCCCCGGCGTCGCCATCACCGGCATTCTAACCGGGCTCTTTCTCGGACTGCTCGGCGCCCTGCCGCCCGCCATCCGCTGCCTCAGGCCGCCGCTTCCCAGCGCTCTCCGAATGTCCTGAATTAACAATCCCAAATCCTATGAAAACCACCTGCCTGCTCATCGCCACCGCCGCCCTTCTCGCCTCGTGCAAGGAGAAGCCAACCCAAGCCGCCGCCACCCCGGCCAGGGAAACCAGCGCCGCCCTATCCGCCGTGCTCGCCACTGCTCCCGCGGGAGAACCGAAGTCGATCCACCTCGTCCGCTCTTCCGCCAAGCCCGGCGACGAGGTCACCCTGAGCGGCCGCATCATGGGCAATGCGAATCCATTCGTGGAGGGGCGCGCCGCTTTCATCCTCGGCGACCCCGAAATCCTAACCGCGTGCAATGACACGCCCGGAGACAAGTGCGAAACCCCGTGGGATGCCTGTTGCGATTCCCCGGAAGACAAGAAGCGGGGCACCGCCACCATCCAGATCGTCGGCGCGGACGGCCGCGTCCTCAAGGAGCCCGTCGAGGGCGTTAGTGGGCTGGAAAAACTCGCGACCGTCACCGTCACCGGCCAAGTCGCCGAAGGTTCCTCGGCGGATCTGCTCATCGTCAACGCGCGGGCCATCCGTTCCGGCAAATAACTCCGGAATCCTCCGCCTGGATTGGAGGCACGATAGGAGTTGTATGAAATAGAGTTTCGTGAGATTGTGTTCAAATCGTCGAATGGCGTAGTTGCGCCATCCGGCCCCTGGGAAGCAGGAGGACCCTATGAACACATTGATGGAACAAGACCTGGAGCTGGGAGCGATCCGCCGTGTCGCGGTGGTGGTGGCGCATCCCGATGATGAAACCCTGTGGGCGGGAGGCCTCCTCCTCAGCCATCCCGAGTGGTCGCCATTCGTCGTGACACTCTGCCGGGGCAGCGATCCGGAGCGGGCTCCGAAATTCCTGTCCGCCCTCGAACGGCTCACCGCGCAGGGCGTGATGGGCGATTTGGACGACAGTCCCGACCAGGCCCCGCTCCCCGCCACGCTGGTGCGGGACACCCTCCTGTCACTGCTGCCGGGGCGCGACTTCGACCTTCTCATCACCCACGCCCCGCGCGGCGAATACACCCGCCACCGCCGGCACGAGGAGGTCTCACGGGCGGTCCGGGTGTTATGGAAGAGGGGGGATCTCCGGGCCGGAAAGCTCTGGCAGTTCGCCTACGAGGACGAAGGCGGCGCCGGCCCTCCCCGGCCGAGTGAGAACGCCGACTTCCGGTTTTCCCTGTCCGACGAGCTGTGGGACCGCAAGTCCGCGATCATCACCGAAGTCTATGGATTCGGCACGGACAGTTGGGAAGCCCGCGCGGTGACGCGTGGCGAGGCCTTCCATTGTTTCAGCGAGGATGACCTTGTTCCCTAATACTTCCCCCCATGAAAATCCTGGTTCTCTATCACTATCCTCCGTCCCCCGGCGGACTCGCGACCCAGGGGGATCTGCTCTACAAGGGGCTGCTGGAAATCGGCGTGGACGCCCGCCCGGCGCACCTCCAATCGGACCTCGAAAAGGAATGGTATTACCACTCGTTCAAGCCGGACGTGGTGGTGGGCGTGGGTTTCTGGGGGGATGTGCCGGACATCGTCCTCCATCCCCAGCGCTTCGGCATCCGCGCGGTGCCGTGGATTCTGGCAGACGGCTATGTCGCCAACTACCGCGACGTGCTCGACGAGATGCCGCTCATCCTCGTGCCGTCGGACTGGGTCCGGGAAACCTTCGTCAGGGACGGCATCCGGGGGGACCATGCCGTGACCTTGCCTGTCGGATGTGACACGGACAGCTTCATTCCCCGGCCTGCGGATGACCCTGCGGTCCAGGCCGTCCGGAAAGCACTCGGGGTTTCACCGGAGGAACTCCTGATCCTAACGGTGGGTGGCGACGCCGCCTCCAAGGGCGGTCGCGAAGTGATGCAGGCCCTCGCCACCCTGGGCGACGAGGTACCTCCGTGGCGCTATGTCTGCAAAGTCTGGCCGCAGGACCGGACGACCGTGCAGAACAATCTCGATCTCGAACTGGCCCGCAGCCTCGGGATCGCGGACCGGGTGAGCTTCCAAACCCACCTGGTTTCCCGCAATCTCATGCCCTATCTGATTTCCGCGTGCGACGTCTATGCGGCGCCATCCCGGCTGGAGGGGTTCGGGATGCCGCAGGTGGAGGCGGGGGCCTGCGGCAAGCCAGTCATCGGCATCCGCGCCATGGCCATGCTCGACACGCTGGTGCACGGGGAAACCGCGTTTCTCGCCGGCGTGGCGCGGGAAATCCGCATCATGGAAACCGTGTTAGGTCCCGAGTCGGGCTTCGAGCCGAACCATCGGGTGGTCTTCGACAAACGGCGAGTCGCGGACTACCGCGCCAGTCCGCAGGACATTGCCGGGCATTTGAAACAACTCCTCAACGACCCCGGTCTCCGGCAGCGGATGGGCGAGGCGGGACGGCGGCGGGTGGTGGAGCGCTATGCCTACCGGGTCGTCGCCCGCCGCCTGATGGAAATTCTCAACAAGCATCCCTCCTGATATGAACGCGTCCATTCAAGAAGCCAAAACCGCCGCCCTCGAAGTGCTCCTGCACAATTCCTGCGGCCCCTATGACGGCCTCCCGCGCACGGCGGGCTGGGGCTATCCCGAGCCTTACACCCGGGACCTGCTCATTTCCGCCCTCGGCATCTTCGCCTCGGAAAACGAGGTGCTGCTCCACTCGCTGCGCCGGGTGCTGGCGACCCTCGCCCTGAACCAGAGCCTTCGCGGGATGATCTCCTCGCTGGTGCACGATCCCGAGGACCGCGGAGCCAGCGACACCACGCCGCTGTTCCTCTTGGTGCTGGGCATGTTCCGCAACTTCACCGGAGACGAGGATTTCCTGGAAGACGCGGCGACAAGGGCCCTCCGGTGGATGGACTATCAGACCATTGACGACCGGGAGCTGGTGGGCCAGCAGCCGACGAGCGACTGGCGGGACGAGCAATGGGTCCTCGGCCACGGCCTGTATGTGAACGCGCTCGTGCACGGCTATCGGAAAGTCCTCGGCATGGACGCGCGCGCGGAAGCCCTGCGGATCGACGCGAACCGCGCGGACGGCAGAGGCTTCGTCACCGAGGGGCAGGCCACCTATGCCGTTTGGTTCTACAAAGTGCTGCGGGACAAGCGCTGCGACCTGCTAGGAAACAGCCTCGCCATCCTCACCGGCCTAGCGGACCGCGAGCGGGCTTGCGAGATGCTGGCGTGGATCGAAGCGCGCTGCGCCGGGATGCGCGGGGACGGCGAGCTGGCCGTGGATCTGGCGCCTTGCTTGTTCCCCTTCATGCAGCAGGCCGATCCCGACTGGCACCCGCGTTATGAGATCTACAACCCGCCCGGCCACTATCACAACGGCGGCGTCTGGCCCTTTGTCTGCGGCTTCCACATCGCCGCGATGGTGGCCGCCGGCGAGCAGGACATGGCGGCAGCAAAGCTGCATGCCCTCACCCGCCTCGTGCGGATCTCCCGCAAGCGGCCTCCCGCGTCCTTCGGCTTCAACGAGTGGTTCCGCGCCCAGGACGGCAGCCCCGCGGGCGAGGACTGGCAGACTTGGTCCGCGTCCATGTATCTCTACGCCGCCGCCTGCGTGGAAACGGGAAAGGCCTTGTGTTTTTAGCAGGCGGCCACGCCGAGGGCGGGGCTGGTCCCGATCCCCTTTTTGCTGGAGCCTCGCGTAAACCACGGTGCGGCGTGCAGGCAGAGAAAGCGCTGCGGGTGCGCCGGATGGGTCGTGAGGAAAAGATCGCGCGACTCCAACGTGCGCAGCGCGCTCGCGCCGGACTCCGTCACCCCGTCGCCGACGGTGGGCGAGCTGCCGGTTGGGCGTGATGCCGATGCGGCGCCGAGCGGGGTCCACGTCGCGCGTTTCACTTCATACCCAAAATCTTTGCGTCCCTCCGCGTCCTTTGCGCCTTCGCGGTCCACTCTTCCTCATATTTCAATGTTCAATGCTGCACGTTCGATGTTCAATGTTTGCATCGCCATGTCCGCCCCGCTCAGCCGCGATGGCCGTATCCGGGGAAAGTCGTCCCGTGCCAAGGTGAAATTTCCACGGAGCCCATGTTTCCCTTGATCGGAAAATCTACATGGAATATATCTTACCCATGATTACCACGGTCACAGGAAAAAATCAAATCACCATCCCGGCAGCGATCGCCAATCGCATCGGCCTCAAGAGCGGATCCAGAATCGACTGGCAGCTATCTTCCAAACCCGACGAAATCCGCTGCATCGTCTTGCCAGAGCCGTCCGTCATCGCGGCCAGTCTGCGCGGAGCTGGAAAGCGATTCCTCAAACCGGAACAAGACCCAAGCGCCGCCTTGCTTGCGGAGCGATCTGCTGACGAATCCACCCGCTCCACCAGCCTCCAATGACCCATTTACTCGATACCTCCGCCATTCTTGCCCATTACTTGGATGAACCCGGCGCGGACGAAGTGGCAAGCCTGCTTGCCCGTGGGCCAAGCGTCGTCGCCCTTGCGGCTCCTTCCTGGGTCGAGCTCGATACAAGGCTCCGCGCGCTGGTGCCCGAGGTGGAAGAGCGGGAAAATGCCTTCCTGCAATATACCGTCAGCCTGACCACCCTCCTTCCCGTGGACGCCGAGTCCTGCCTTGGGGCGATCCGTTTACGAAATGCTGCACCAGGTCGTCTACCCTTGGCCGATGCGCTCATCGCCGGAGTCGCGGATGCGGCGGGTCTCATCCTGGTGCATCGCGACCCACACTTCGACACCATTCCCGGCATCAAAGTCCTCCGGCTCCCCAGCAAACACTGAGTCCCGTTTTCTCGCACTCCGATGTTCAATGTTCACTGAGCCACCGCCATGAAAAAGAAACCGCAACTCATCCCGCTGCTCAACTTCTTCGCCGAGACCCTCCGCGAAACGCTGGAGGAATCCGGCCTTTCCCAAGCGGAGATCGCCCGCCGCTGCGGCATTCCCGCGCCCCACCTTACACAAATGAAACAAGGTAAACGCCGCTGCACCCCTGAATACGATCTGCGCCTGAGCTGCTTCTTCGGCATCAACCCCGGCATGTGGATGAACCTCCAACTCGACTATGAATTCATGCGCGCCGACCGCGAAAAAGGCGAAGCCATCCGCAAGGAAGTGCAGCCCTGCGCGGCGTAAAAGGCCGGAAATGTTCAAATGCGTAACCTGACTCAAAACACCTTGTATGACTTATACAATTAAAAGCGGTTGAAAATCGCGGGGTGATATCATTGCCCGGTTTCTGGCAGCAACGGCCGTTTCTCATGCCGAATCTGCAACACCGTCACCAGTCTGGCGCTGTCATCGATCACATAAAGAATTCTCCACGCCGATGGCGCTTTCCATGGTTTGAATCGTATTTGACGGATGGAAATTGTTGCGAAAGATAAGTTGGCAGCGTCATGGCCATTCCGTTGCTTTCCTTCAGGCGGAATTCCATCAACATCGCCCTCCGCGAGTTGGACCGCAGGCGGCAGCGGATCACGTTCCCGTCCTCGTTTTAGGTATCCACGTTCAGCCCTCCGTAGGTTCCGCCACTGGATCCCTTGGAGTGGAGAAACGGCAGCGAGAACTTCTTCGTCGGCGAGACTTCCACCACCCGCTCGCCCACCGAGACGCCGAGGATTTCCAGCTCCGCGCCATCCTGGAAAGCCACGATTTTCAGCGGTCCGGTCGCCGCCGCTGGAGGAGGAGTCGTGATGAGGTCCGCCCTCAAAGCCAGGGCGACCAGTAATACAACCAAAACCAAACCACCCGCGGCCGCCGCGATTTTCCATTTCATCGGCTTTGCCTCATCCATCCCGCAGGCTTCCATGATCTATCAAATGAGCAAGCTCCATCTGTTGAGGGGCGGCTTTGGAGAATTCCACCTTTCACGCAATTTCACGATTTCCACGGTCTGGTGCTGGCCAAATGGAAATGAGCCTGCCACGCTGTTTGCATGTTCCGAAAAACTTTCCTGCTATTGCTCGCCGGACTCGTCGCTGGGTCGGTGCAACTGAGAGCCCAAGAAGATCCTGCCGCCCCGGACAAGCCGGGGGATTCGCCCGGGCCGAACCGTTTCTGGCAGGCGGCTCTCAGCGGCGGTCACTACATGGTGGCGCTCGACCGGATTTCCGCGGTCAGCCGGCACAAATACCTGCTCGACGGGGCTGTGATCGTGGATGAAGTCACGGTGGACGCGCTGGGCCAGGCGCTCGCCCGGTTCTATTTTATCAGTCCGGTGACGGACGCCGCACCGGGCAACGCGGTGGGCGAAATCGCGAAACGCGGACGCGAACTGGTCGAAAAAGCCGCCGATCGCATCGGCACCGACGCCCAGAACATGGTCATCAAGAAATACCCGGAAACCAGCCATGCCCGGACGATCGAGTTCCGCATTCTCTCGGAAAAGGAGCTCGCCGCACTTTATTCAAGCGTCCGCAGTGCTTGGGAAACCGGCCGCGGCCGGCAGTTCAGTGCGAAGTGAGGATTTCCACGATTGCGGAAACCTGATCCGCTCGGGGGATCGTCAGGACCACGGCGCGGAATTTGAGATTCTGGTTTTCCTCCGGTGTCGGAGGTTTTGCATCGGTGATGCTCCAAGTGCCGGTGGCGCACGCCCGGCGGAGGATGATCTGATGACCGTCTTTTCTCAAAACGACTTGGTCGCCTTGAATCTCGGCCGCAGCGTCGGTGAAGGCCCGCCAGACGATCTCGCCGGAGGGTTTCGTGATTTGATCCTCGATCCGCACGGCTCCGGTAAGGGCGTTGAACCGCGCACCGCGCACGACTTTTTCCGCGGCTCCGGCGTAGGCGTCGGAGAGGTCGAATGTCGCCTCAAGCGGGCTGGAGCTGGCCAGCGGGCAGGGTTGCGAGTCGGCGTTTTGGAGTTTTCCGTTGATTTCAAGAGTGTTGTGCGAACGGTTCTGGAGCCGGAAATAGGACCATCGCTTGCCGCCGAAGTAGCCCGGCAGGTTGTAGTTTTCACTCCCGAGATCGTGAATCCAGCGGACGCCGTGGGCATCATAGACGAATGAGCCCACGTCCATGTGGCCTGGCTGGCGGCAGGCGTGCCGCCCTTGATGGCGAAAAACGCGGCGTTGGCATCCCAGCCGGTGCGGAAAATCGCGATGGCCTGCTCGCCGCCGAACACCGCGGCGGTAGGCAGGGTTTTTTTCACCGCGGGCGGTTCCGGCAGCCAGAGCACGGCCAGCGGGAAATAGCGGTCGCCGGTGATTTCCCCGTCGTCGGCCAGCGCGCGGGAGAAGAGCCCACGGACATAGCGGGCTTGGTCGGCGGCCTTGAAATGGCTCGCCAGCCAGCATTGGGCGGGTGAGGGAGTTTCAAGGCGGGAACCTCCATCGGCGAAATTGAACGCGATGCGCGTGGGGCCGGTAAGCTGCATCACGGCGTCTCCGGATTTTTTCAAAATGGCGTTGTCGGTGATCGGCTTTTCCAAGGTTTGACAGGCGGCCAGCAGCATGACGTGGAAATTGGTGCCGTAGTGCCAGTAGCCCGGCCCCTCGGGATACATGCCGTCGGGTTCGTAAAATTTCCCGCAGCTTTCGACGAGCTTCAGCCCGCGGGCGAACAGGTCTTCCGCCAGCCCGGCGTCCTTTCCGGCCACCGCGGCGGCGGCCAAGGCGATGCCCGAGCCGCAGACTTGCGACCAGTTGTTGCGGGGATTCGACCACCAGCCGCCCTTGTCATAGACGGCTTTGGCGGGTTTGAGGGCTTTCTCGATGATGGCGCGCTCGCACATCGCGCGTTGCTCCGGCGTGAGAGTGTCGTAGAGCCAGTCGTAGCCAGTCGCCACGGCGCTGGCCATTTCCGCGGTGTCGAGGAAATGAGGGGGATTCCAGTCCTTCAGCGCGCAGGCGGCCTCCAGTTCGGCGATCGCGCGCAACCGAAATTTTTCCCCGCCGCCCATGCGCCATGCCCAGCCGCAGTGCATGATGTTGTGAAGGGCGATGCGGGATTCCAACAGCAGGCGTTTGCCGTCCGGGATTTCATAGCGACAGGTCCGCTTTTTCAGGACTCGCTCGGCTTCGTCCATTGTCACGGCTTGCAGCTTCGCGGCCAAGGGATCTCTCGCGAGTTTTTCACGCAGCGCGGCTTCCGAGGATTTCGGCAGCCACAACCGGGGATGAGGTTTCTCCGCCAAACCGCCAGCCGCCAGTGCGAGCGTCGCCAGCCAGATTCCACCGAATTTCCACATGTCCCGCATACGCCGCTGAGCGCGCGGTCTTACACCCCGGCGAGACCCGCGCTTGAATTGCCCGTGATCCCGACCTAGCGTCCGCGCCTCCATGAGTTCATTCGAAAGCAAAGTCCGCGAAGCCCTCGCCAATCCCCAAAACCAAGGCGAAATCCCCGACGCCGACGCCATGGGAACCGTCGGCTCGCCCGAGTGCGGCGACATGCTGCGGATGTGGCTCAAATTCACCGAAAAGGACGGCAAGCGCATCATCGACCGCGCTTCGTTTCAAGCCTTCGGCTGCCAAACGGCGATCGCCGTGGCGTCGATGGCCACCGAGCTGCTGCGCGGGAAAACGGCGGAGGAGGCCAAGCACCTCACCGCCAGCGAACTCACCGGCGACCTCGGCCCTTTGCCGCCGATGAAGATCCATTGCGGCCAGTTGGTGGAAGGTGCGCTGCGAAACGCCTTGGACAACGACTCGCCCGCCGCCGCCGTCGAAACGGGAAACATGGCGCCGACGCTCGCGTCGTCGCTCCACCGAAAAGCGGGCGGCACCCTCCGCATCGTGCCGCTCGATTGAGTGGTTTGGTTTTTATTTTCGCCAACGACGATAAAGATGCCGAATCCGCGGCGTTTGCTACTTTTCCAGAACCCTTTATTCCGTGCTCGAGCTCCGAGAAGTCAGTTTCATCATCCGCAAAGACGGCGAGGAAGTCCCGCTGGTGGACCGCGTCTCGATCCGCGTGCCGAAAGGCCACTTCATGGCCATCGTCGGCCCGTCCGGATGCGGCAAAACGACCCTCCTCAAAACCCTCGCCGGACTCAATCCCGAGTCGGCCGGCGCGTTGTTCTGGGACTCGCGGAATCTCTCGGAAGATGGCGATTTCTCGCCTTCGGAAATCGGCTACGTGCCGCAGTTCTCCATCGCCTACGACCCGCTCACCGTTGACGAATCAGTCGAAGCCGCGACCCGCCTTCGCGTCCGCTGCCGCGACACCGCGGAGCTCGACCAGCGGATCGACCAGGTGCTCGAGGAAACCGGGCTCGGCCCGATCAGCGACCGCCAGGTGAAGGTGCTTTCCGGCGGCCAGAAGCGCCGGCTGGGGCTGGCGATGGAGCTGGTCT
>JBFZFJ010000153.1:0-2968 GCA_041306405.1 Verrucomicrobiales bacterium
GGTGCCGGTGACCCCGGTGATGGCGAGATCCTTCCAGGGATGCCCTGCCAGAGTCGAGGCGAGCGTGGCCACCGCGGCGCGACTATCAGGCACGTGCAGCCAGGCGGCGGGCGCGGAGTAATCGGAAGGCGGGGCCGTTTCCGCCAGAATGACGGAAGCGCCGGCGGCGAGCGCGTCGTTGATGAAGCGGTGGCCGTCGGCCACCGTGCCGCGGATGGCGGCGAAGACCACTCCCGGAGCGGCTTCGCGCGAGGACGCGGTGATGGCATGGACATCAGCGTCCAGCGATCCTGCGACCGTGACTCGTGACAGACTGGAAACAAGATCGCGGAGAATCATCGGGCGGCGGCGGCGAGGGAAGGTGAAATGGGCTCAGTGGGTTGCAAATTCATATAAGAGGCGACGCGGGCGGCGATTTTACCGAACGCCGGTGCCGCGATGGTTCCACCGTAGCGAGTGACTTTCTGGGTGCGCGGGTCATCGATGACCACCACGCAAACGAACGCAGGGTCTTGTGCGGGCATCATTCCGGCGAATGAGACGATGTAGCTGTTTGCCATGTAGCCGCCCTTCGGATTGTGCTTCTGGACCGTGCCGGTCTTGCCCGCCACGCGGAATCCAGGGACGGCCGCGCGGGTGGCCGTACCGCCGGTGAGGACGACTTTTTCCAAAGCCGCGCGCATCTGGGCGGCGGTCTTCGGTTTGAGCACGTCGTTGACGACCTCCGGCGGATAGTCCTCGACAACCGTGCCGTCGTTGGCGACGAGCGACTTGACGATGTGTGGCTTGCGGAGTTTTCCGTCACCCGCGATGACCGAGTAGGCGCAGGCGAGTTGCAGCGGCGTCACGTTGGCGGCGTAGCCGAAACAAGCGCGGGAAAAATCGACCTCATTGCCGGTATTGCGGGCGATTCCCGAGCTTTCGCCGCTGAGCTGGATTCCGGTTTTGCGGCCGAAGCCGTAGTTGCGGAGGTAGTCGTAAAAGCGCTTGGACCCGAGTTGTCGGCCGAGGCTGAAAGTGCCGATGTTATTGGATTTCTGGAGTACGCCTTCGAAGCTCAGCGAGCCGGCTGGATGATCGTCCTTCACTTCAACCGAGCCCGAGCGGTAGTAGCCGTTGTGGCAGAAGACCGAGGTTTGCGGAGTGACCAGACCTTCGTTGAGCGCACCGGAAGTGGCCACGATCTTGATCGTCGAGCCCGGTTCGTAAATCGCCTGGATGGCGTAGTTGTAGCCGTTTTCCGCGATGTCCTGCTTGTGGTTGAGGTCGAAATGCGGGCGGCTGGCCATGGCGAGGACATCCCCGGTCTTCGGGTCCATCAGGACGACAGCGCCGCGGACGGATTCGAATTCGGCGAGGTTGGCTTCGAGTTCCTCCTCGACGATGGACTGGATGCCCATGTCGATGGTGAGCTTCACGTTCAGGCCGGCGCGCGGCGGTTTCAGGCAACCGGAGTTTCCGGGAACCACCAGCCCGCGGGCGTCGCGCAAATGTTCGCGCGAGCCGTCCCGGCCTGCCAGGAACGATTCCATCGAAGACTCGATGCCGGAAAGCCCCAGCACCTGCGTGTGGGGTTTTCCATCCTCGTCCTTTTTCTCAACCTCGCCGGTGAAGCCGATCAAATGGGTGGCGAGATTCGGCGCGGTGTACCAGCGCTTGATCGAGTTTTCAAACTCGAAGCCCTGGATCCAGTGACCATCGATTTCCTCGCGCAGCTGGTCCGCGACGTCTTCGGGAAAATCCTTGGCGATGGGCACCCACTTGCCCTTGCTGTTCTCGATCTTGTCGCGGAGCTCCTCGCGGCGCATGCCGAGGGGCCGGGCGAGAATGCCGATGGCGTAGGCCAGATGCTTCTGCACGATGACATCCGCGGTCTCCTTGGCCAGCAGGTCGCCGCGCAGGCCGTTGATGCGGCAGCGCTGTTTCACCGCGTCGAGCTCGTTCCAGCCGGGCTCGGCGCTGGCTTCCTGATAGGCGAGGCCGTAGCTCGCGAGCTTCGGGTCGAGCAGGTGGTTCTTGTCCACGAAAACGGTGGAAACCGGGATGCTTTTCGCCATCGGCTCCTCCCGGCGGTCCACGATCATGCCGCGGACGGCGGGCAGTTTCTCGGTGCGGTGATAGGCCTTGCGCGAGCTTTCCGCGTAGCGCTGGCGATCGACTAACTGGATTTGGACCAATCTCCCCGAAAGCACGCTGAGCCCGACCACAAGGATCGAGCACAGGATGATGCAGCGGGTTTGAAAGGCGGAATTCACGGACTAAGGAGCGGCGGAAGCAACGCTGTGGCGGCTGGCGGCGGTGGCGTCAATCTCTTCGACCACGCCCACCGGAATCGGCCGCAGCGACGAGCCGTTTTCTTCGATTTGCTTGCGGATGACGAAGCGGTTGAGGAGCTGGTCCATCCGCATCTCGGTGGTCCGGATGTCGAGGCGGCACTGCTCGACGCGGCGGTCGATCGCGTCGATTTCCCGGCTGACCTGGACTTGGCGGTTTTTGTAAAACGCGTGCAACACTCCGCCGGCCGTGACAATGGCGGCGGCGAGGAAGAGAGCGAAAAACGTGGACGCGGACGTGCGGGTTTCGGTGCGGCGGCGGTTCATGGCTTGAGGTCTAAAAGCTGTGCAACCCGCAGTTTTGCACTGCGGGCTCGCGGGTTCAGGGATGTTTCCTCGGCGGTGGGAATGATGGCCTTGCGGGCAAGGAGCCGGAATTGGTAGTCCGGATTCGGCCGGGGTTCGGGCCAGCCAGGCTCATCGAGAAATTCGGTGGAGCGGTGTTTTAAAAACCGTTTCACCATCCGGTCTTCCAAACTGTGGAACGTGATGATCAGCAAGCGCCCCCCCGGTTTGAGAACGGCGGGAGCTGCGGCGAGCGCGGTGGCGAGCGATTCGAGTTCCTCGTTCACCGCCATCCGGATGGCTTGGAATGTCTTGGTCGCGGGATGCGTCCGGCCTTGGCGGCCGATGGC
>JBFZFJ010000154.1:0-10613 GCA_041306405.1 Verrucomicrobiales bacterium
GACAACTGCGAAGCTCTTGTGGAGAGATCGGAATTCTTTGAATTTGAGAGCGACATCGAAAATGAATTGGAGTGCTTCAGAACAGGCTTTCCGGGATGGTGATGACGTCGCCGTCGCGCAAGGGAATGTCAGTCCCCTTGCCCGTGGTGATGTCCGATAGATTAACGATTTCAACCCCGCCACCGCCACGGCGCTTGAGGCTGATTTTCTTGCCGTTGGCGATCCGCGTCACGCCGCCGGCCATGCCGACGGCCTCCACCAGTGTCAATTGCCGGTGCGCGGGCAGCTCGAAAACTCCGGGGCGCTGCGCCTGCCCCAAGACCGTGATCGTCTTGCGGATGCGCGCCTCGATCGAGACGCTCACTTCGGGCTTCACCAGATAGCCGTCCGCCAGCTTGCGGGTGATCGCCGCGGCCGCTTGATCGGTGGTGAGCCCCTCGATGCGGACCGCTCCGATCAGCGGCATGGAAATCGTGCCATCGCCGGAAAGCTGGCCGCGGGTGGTCAGCTCGTCTTCGCGAAAGACCCGGATTTCCACATTGTCCATCCGACCGATCACGCCCGACGAGCGCACGCCCTGAGCCGACGCCAAGATCGGCGCGAAGAGTCCGAGGAGGACCGCGAAAACCGCTGTAAATTTCGAGTTCATCGGTAAATGGCGTGCTTAGAATTGATAGTTGAGTTCGACTCCGGTCACGGCTTCGTCGTAACTGAAGTCGTCATCCGTTGAATTGTCATCAGATGCCTTGAAAAATAGCGAGACATCAAACTCGTCGGAGTAGCGGTATTCCAATGCCGGACGGACGAACCAAATCCGATCCTTCCGGGAAGCCGCGCCCGTGCCTTTTGCCGACTCGTAGGAAGCGGATTCATACCCGGCTTCCAGCCGCGCCGTCCAATCCCCACCCAGCCGCCGGACGAATCCGGCCGTGATTCCTCTCACCTCGTAAATTTGCCCGTCGTTGAGCGCCGAGACCTCCTCCCTTTGATAGGCTGTCAGAAAGACCTCCGTCCCCTCGCTGGGCGTCCAATCAATCCGCCCGTTCAACACGGGAGTGACATTCGTGTCCTCTCCGGAATTCCTGAAGCTGGCCCCGGCTTCGAGCTTCACATGGATCTTCTCCCGCGGTTTCCAATCGATGCTGCCGGTCACTTGCTGGATCGTTTGCGAGTCCGACCCGTCGATTTCCAGTCGACCCGCACGATAGGCCGTGCCGATCTCGGTCTTCGGCGAATACGCGTAACGCACGGCGACTTCCCCGAAGATCCGGCCTGAATCCACCAAATCCGAACGATCATAAGTCGTCTGCCAGCCACCCACCGCCAACTCGGCGGCGAGCTTCTCGCGAGGCATCCACGCGCCGCGGATTTCGTTTGCGAGTTCGAGCCGGTCGGTCTGGCTGCCCGTGTCCGGCGTCGCGTCGCCGAGCATTTTGGCACTGCCCGTGTAGGTTAATTTCGACGCCTTTCCGCGCCATCCCGCCGCAACCGCCAGCGATTGATCAACCCGACTATCCGAATGGTTGTCGGCATAAATCACGCCCGTCGGACGATACGCGACTTGGATGAATCCCCCCTCGCCTTCCTTGGAATCCCCTTGTGTGTAACCCACCGTCGGCCCGATCCGGACGACGAGGTCCGAGGTGGGATCCGAACTGCTCAGGTAGATATTACTGCTGTAGGCCGCGGAAATCACCGCGCCGAGTTCCAGCCCGCCACGGCGCTCCTCGCTTTGCGGAATCACGGGAATATCATCAGCGCCCGACTCGACCCGGTCATTAACGACCGGCGAGAATTCTTGCGCACGGACTGGGAGCCAGACGACGGCGGAAATACAGGCCGTCATCAAAACAACCATCCGGGGGGAACATGGTTCTTTGAAATTCATTGCGGGGGGAGGCAACGCGCAAGTCATCGCTCTTCCCATCGCCGCTGACAAGACTTTTCAAATATCCAAGCTATACGCGATCGCGTAATTCAAAGGCCACAGATCTATGTTAGGAATTTGAGCGTCCGATTTCCTCTTATCCGCAGGTCCTGATTAAGATTCTCCCCCGTTTGCTTGCCAAATCTCCAACACTTGCCTTAGGGTAGGGCTCTATTTTCACAAATCCCCCCATGCAACAGCTCCTGACTCCCGAATTGTCGCGCCCCTCCGCCTCACTTAACCGCTGGACGGACAAGTTCGAACGACAGGCACAGCACCGTCCCGCGCAGACCGCCGTGATCAGCGGGACCGGCTCGATGTCCTACGGCGAGCTCAGCGCGCGCTCGAATCAAATCGCCAACCTCCTCCGATCCCGCGGCATCGGCCGCGGAAAATTCGTCGGCCTCGGACTGCATCGTTCTCTGGATCTTCCCGCCGCCCTGCTCGGAATCCTGAAATCCGGCGCGGCTTACGTCCCGCTCGATCCCGGCTACCCCGCCGCCCGGATCGAACAAATGATTTCCTCCGCCAACCTCGAATACGTCGTCACCAACAAGGAGCTCGCCGGGGAATTCCCCAACGTCCAGGCGATCTGCATGGACGACGCCAGCGTCGACGAAGCCTCCGCGGACGAACCCGCCCAATCGTTCGAAAAGGACGACCTGATCTACGCGATTTTCACCTCGGGCTCCACCGGCCAGCCGAAGGCGGCGTCCGTCTATCACCAGGGATTCGCCAACCTGCTCCACTGGTATTCCATCGAACTCACCCTCGGTCCGGGCGACCGGACGCTGGTCATCAGCTCGCCAAGCTTCGACCTCACACAGAAGAATTTCTTCGCCCCGCTGATCACCGGCGGCACCTTGATTCTCGACGACTGCCAGACTTACGACATCTCGCGCATCACCGCGCTGATCCGCGACCACGGCGTCACGCTCCTGAACTGCACGCCGAGCGCCTTCTATCCGCTCGTCGACGCGGCGGCCGCCGACGGCTACGCGGCGCTCTCGTCGCTCCGCTTCGCGGTCCTCGGCGGCGAACCGATCTCCGTCAACCGCCTCCGCGCCTGGCTGGAGCATCCGAACTGCCGGGCAGAAGTGGTCAATTCCTATGGCCCCACCGAGTGCACCGACATCTGCGCCTTCCACCGTCTTCACCGCGGAAATCTCGATGATTTCCCCTTCGTCCCGCTCGGCCGCGAGATTCCCCTCGTCCAGGTTTCCATCCGCGACGAATCGCTCCGGATTCTACCAGACGGCGAAATCGGCGAGCTCTGCATCTCCGGCGTCGGCGTGGGTGGCGGCTATCTGAATGATCCGGACCGCACCGCCGAAGCCTTCACGCATTCCATTTACCGCACCGGCGACCTCGCCAAGCGCCATCCGTCGGGGATTCTCGAATTCCGCGGCCGCGCCGACCAACAGGTGAAGGTGAACGGCTTCCGGATCGAGCTCGGCGAAATCGAAATCGCCTTGAACCTGCACGAAGCCGTTAGCGAGGCCGTCGTGATCGCCAGCCAAAACCGCCTGATCGCCCACGTCCAAGGCACCCCGGACGTCGCAGCACTGCGCGCACACCTATCCGACCGCCTGCCGGCCTACATGGTCCCCGGCGAGTTCCGTTTCGTTGAGAATTTCCCGCTCACGCCCAATGGCAAAGTGGACCGCCGCGCCCTCGCGGGAGCCGCGGCACCGGTCGCCCCGAAGACCACTCCCGGCGTGTCGATGGAGTCGCGAATCCTCGCGCTTTGGTCGGAAATCCTCGATCGCCCGGTCAACGACGCCACCGCGAACTTCTTTGATCTCGGCGGAAATTCCATCCACGTCGCGATCATCCATGTCCGCCTGATGGAAATGACCGGCAGGAATTTCGCGATCACCGAGCTGTTCGCCCTCCCCAGCGTCCGCTCGATCTCGGAGTTTCTCTCACCAAAAACCGAGACCGCTGCCCCCGCCACTGTCCAAGACCGCGCCCGCCAGGCTCAGGCCGGCTTCTCCAGATTCCGCCGCCCCACTAACCGATGAACGAAGACATCCAAGCACCCGAAGCCGTCGCCGTCATCGGCATGGCAGGCCGATTCCCCAGCGCGCAAAACCCCGATGAGTTCTGGCAGAATCTCATGGCCGGCAAGGACGGCATCACCCGCTTCCCCGGACGCACCGAAGCCGACGGCAGCAAATACGTCGGCGCGCGCAGCATGTTCGAGAATCCGGACAAGTTCGACGCCACGTTCTTCGGGATTTACCCGAAGGAAGCCGAGCTGATGGACCCGCAGCACCGGGTTTTCCTCGAATGCTCGTGGGAAGCGCTCGAAAGCGCCGGCTACGATCCCGCCGCCTACCCCGGCATGATCGGCGTTTACGCGGGCCTCAGCCTGAACACCTACCTGCTCCACAATCTCGGCAAAGGCCGCGAGCTGGCGAAGAACTATCAAGTCTCCGAATACCAGACGATGCTCGGCAACGACAAGGACTTCCTGCCGGTCCGCGTCTCCTACAAGCTCAACCTCCGCGGCCCGAGCATGACGATCCAGTCGGCGTGCTCCACCTCGCTCGTCGCGATCTGCCAGGCCGCCACCGCGCTGCTCACCTACCAGTGCGACATGGCGCTCACCGGCGGCGTCTCCATCAGTTTCCCCCAACAGCGGGATTACCTGTTCCAGGAAGAAGGCATGGTCTCGCCGGACGGCACCTGCCGCGCCTTCGACGCCGACGCCGCAGGAACCGTCTTCGGCCACGGCTGCGGCGTTGTCCTGCTGAAACGACTCAGCGAAGCCATCGCCGACCGCGACCCGATCCTCGCCGTGATCAAAGGCTGGGCCGTCAACAACGACGGCTCCGACAAGATCGGTTTCGCCGCGCCCGGACTCAACGCCCAGGCCGACGTCATCGCCCTCGCCCAAGCCTCCGCCGGGGTCAGTCCGTCGGAAATTTCCTACATCGAAGCCCACGGCACCGGCACCCCGCTCGGCGATCCCATCGAGGTCGCCGCGCTCACCAAGGCCTTCCGCGAAGGGGGTGCGGAGGAAAATTCCTTCTGCGCCCTCGGCACCGGCAAGACCCACATCGGCCATCTCGACTGCGCCGCCGGGGTGACGGGATTGATCAAAACCATCCAGCAATTCCGCCACGAGAAAATCCCCGCGCTGCTTCATTTCAAGTCGCCGAACCCGCGCATCGATTTCTCCAACAGCCCGTTCTCACCCGTCAGCGCGGACCGCGATTGGAAACGCGGCGAAACTCCGCGTCTGGCCGGCGTCAGCGCTTTCGGAGTCGGCGGCACCAACGCCCACGTCGTGATGGAGGAAGCACCGCTCCCGCTTCCAACAACTTCGGGCCGCAAACAACAGCTGCTCACGCTCTCCGCGAAAACCGCCACCGCGCTCGACGCGATGGCGCTGCGTCTCGCCGACCACCTCGCCAGCGAAAACCCGGATCTGGCAGACGTCTCCCACACCCTCGCCACCGGCCGCCGGTCCTTCCCACAACGCCGGATCATCGTCGCCGCGGATGCCGCGGACGCCATCGCCAAGCTGCGCACCGAGGGAAAAGCCACGCTCGCTCCGGCGACCGCGCCGCGAGTCGCCTTCATCTTCCCCGGCCAAGGCGCGCAATACACCGACATGGGCCGCGAGATCTACGACTCCGAACCCGCCTTCCGCGCCGCCGTCGATGAATGCGTCACGCTTCTCCTCCCGCTGCTCAATCACGACATCCGCTCCACGCTCTATCCAACTGAAGCCGGGCGCGAAACCGCCGCGCTTGACATCAACCGCACCGCGCTGACACAGCCGTGCATCTTCGTCGCGGAATACGCGCTGGCGAAACTCTGGATGTCATGGGGCATCCAGCCGTCGCTGCTCATCGGCCACAGCATCGGCGAATACGTCGCCGCCGTGCTCGCCGGAACCTTCGAACTGAAAGACGCGCTACAACTCCTCGCGACCCGCGCCCGCCTGATGCAGGACCTCCCGAGCGGCGGCATGCTCGCCATCCGCGCCGGAGCCGACACGCTCACGCTGCCAGACGGCATCGACCTCGCCGCGGTCAACAGCCCGCAGCTCTGCACCGTTTCCGGCTCGCACGAAGCCATCGCTGCATTTCAAATGGATCTCGAATCCAAGGAAATCGGCTGCCGTTTGCTCAAGACCTCCCACGCGTTCCACTCCGCGATGATGGAGCCGATCGTCGCCATCTTCACCGCAGAAGCCGCGAAAATCCCGGCCAGCACGCCTAACATCCCGTGGATTTCCACCTGCACCGGCAACGCCATCGACGCCGCCACTCTGGCAGATCCCGGCTACTGGGCGCGCCAGCTCCGCCACACCGTCCGGTTCACCGAAGCCCTCGCCACCGCCTTCGCGGAAAAGGACCTCGTCATGCTCGAAGTCGGCCCCGGCCAAGCTCTCGCGCCCTTCGCCCGCCAGCATCCCGGCCGCGGAAACACCCCGGTTATTTCCACGCTTCCCACCTCGTCCGACGATCTGGCAGACCTGATGACCGCCGCCGGAGAACTCTGGAAAAACGGCGTGACGCCCGATTGGTCCGCCATTTTCAAAAACCAGGACCGCGCCCGCCTCCGCCTGCCCACCTACCCCTTCGAACGCCAGAGCTACTGGATAGACAACTCATCCGAACCTGTAGCGGCGGTCTGTGACCGTCGCATCCCGCCAACAGCCAAAGACGCGCCACCATCCCCCGCCCCCATGACCACCGACCGCCTCCCCGACCTCGTCGCAAAACTCCGCGCTCTCGTCCTCGATCTCTCCGGCATTGTCGTTGATGACGACAGCGCAAGTTTCACCGAACTCGGCTTCGACTCGCTCTTCCTCACCCAAGCCAGCCAGGCGATCCAATCCCGCTTCGGAACCAAAGTCACCTTCCGCCAGATGCTAGGCGACCTCTCATCCGTCGCCTCCCTCGCCAAATACCTCGACCAGGAAATGCCCGCCAGCGCGACGGTCGCCACGCCTGTCGCGGCACCTGTCGTCGCACCCACCACCAGCACACCGCTAGAACAACTCATCGCGAGCAATCTCCAGCTCATGCAAGCCATGCTCGCCGGCCAACAACCCGCGCCTGCCGCAGCTCCAACCAGCGGCCTGAGCCCGGTGAAATGGCCAGACAACCTCGCCCGCAACGCGAACACCAACACCCGCTTCGGTCCCTACAAGCCCATCGACAAGGGCGAGAAAGGCGGCTTGACCGATCTCCAACAGAATTCGCTCGACCGTTTGGTCGCCCGCTACGTCGCGAAAACCCCTTCATCCAAAGCCTACACCGCCGAGCACCGACCGCACTACGCCGATCCCCGCGCGGTTTCCGGCTTCAAATCGCTGTGGAAGGAAATGGTCTATCCGATCGTTTCCCAACGCACCAAGAATGCCAAGCTCTGGGACATCGACGGCAACGAATACGTCGATATCACAATGGGCTTCGGCACTTATTTCTTCGGCCACTCGCCGGACTGGTTGATCGACGCCGTGGAGAAACAACTCCGCACCGGGGTGGAAATCGGCCCGCAGTCGCCCATCGCCGGGAAACTCGCGAAGGCGATCTGCGAGCTAACCGGAATGGAGCGCGCCACCTTCTGCAACACCGGCTCGGAAGCCGTGATGGCCGCGATGCGCCTCGCCCGCACCATCACCGGCCGCAATCGCATCGCTTATTTCACCGGTGACTATCACGGGATGTTCGAGGAAGTCCTCGTCCGCGGCGCTTGGGTGGACGGAATTTACAAAGCCCAGCCGATCGCGCCGGGCATCCCGCAATCGCTGGTGGCGAACATGCTCGTTCTCGATTACGCAGACCCCGCTTCGCTGGAAATTCTTCGGGCCCACGCCCACGAACTCGCCGCCGTGATGATCGAGCCGGTGCAGAGCCGCGCCCCCGGCTTGCAACCGCGCGAGTTCATGCACGAGGTCCGCGCGATCACCGAGAAGTCCGGCACCGCGCTGATTTTCGATGAAGTCGTCACCGGTTTCCGCTGCGCTCCGGGCGGCGCGCAAGCCTACTTCGGCGTCGAGGCGGACATGGCGACTTATGGCAAAGTCATCGGCGGCGGCATGCCCATCGGCGTGCTCGCAGGCAAGAAGGAATACATGGACGCGCTCGACGGCGGCGCGTGGAATTATGGCGACGACAGCTTCCCGGAAGTCGGCGTGACCTTCTTCGCCGGAACCTTCGTTAGGCACCCGCTGGCGCTCGCCGCGGCGTGGCGCGTCGTCGAGCATCTGATGGGCGAAGGCCCGCGCCTGCAGATCGACATGGAGGAACGCGTCAGCCGTTTCTGCCGCACGCTCAACGAACATTTCGAGACGATCGGAGTGCCGATCCGGCTGCCGCATTTCAGCGCCTACGCGGTCATCGAGCACGCGCCGGATCTCAAATACGCGAGCCTGCTCTGGTATTTCCTGCGGGAAAAAGGCGTCCACGTCTGGGAAGGCCGGCCATTGTATTTCACCACCGCGCACACCGACGAGGACCTCGACCACGTCACCAAGGCCTTCACCGATGCCGTCGCGGAAATGCAGGCCGCCGGATTTCTACCAGCCTCGCCCGAAGGAGTTGGCGAGGCGCCCGTGGCGTTCCCGCGCTTCGACAGCGCGCCGACCACCGAGGCGCAGCGCGAGATTTTCCACGGCGTCCAAATGGGCGACGACGCGAACTGCTCGTTCAACGAATCCAACATCATCCGTCTCGACGGCGCGCTCGACACGCCCGCCCTCAAAGCCGCGCTGAATGATCTCATCGTCCGCCATCCCGCGCTGCGCAGCACCTTTTCCGAAGACGGCAACCGCCAGTATTTCCATCCGTCCGCGCGCTCGCTCGAAATCACGGAGCACGATTTCTCCAAGCTCGACGTCCACTCGCCATCAGCCTTGCTGCCGTTTTCACTCATCAAGAACGCGGAAAGCTCGATCCCGTTCGATCTCACCCACGGCCCGCTTTTCCGGCTTCATTTGGTGAGCCTGTCAGCCGAGCGGCACGAGGTCATTTTCACCGCCCACCACCTCGTCTGCGACGGCTGGTCCTTCGGCATGATCCTCGCCGAACTGGCCACCGCCTACAACGCCCGCAAGGCCGGGCACCTGCCAAAACTGCCGCCAGCGATGTCCTTCGCCGAATACGCCCGGCTGGAAGAATCCGCCGCTAACAGCGCCGAAGTCACCGCGGCGGAGAATTTCTGGGTGAACAAATTTTCAAACGGCGCGCCCGTTCTGGAACTTCCGACCGATCGTCCCCGCCCGCAGGTGAAAAGCTATGCCGGAGCGATGGAGGCGATCACCCTCGATCCCGAGCGCTACGCCCGGTTGAAAAAGGCGTCGCCGAAACTCGGCGGCACGCTTTTCGCCACCTTGCTCTCGTCATTCGCCACGCTGCTCCATCGGATCACAGGCCAGGAAGATCTGGTCATCGGCGTGCCATCCGCCGGCCAAACCCGCGTCGGGCGCGACGAGCTGATAGGCCACTGCCTGAATTTCCTCCCGCTACGCCTCCAGCCCGCCGGCGAACGCGCCTTCCGTGAGTTCGCCGTCGAGGTGAAGGAGCAGGTTCTCGAAGCTTACGACCACCAGAATTACACCTTCGGCTCGCTGTTGCAGAAGCTCACTTTGCCGCGCGACACCAGTCGCCTGCCGCTGGTTTCCGTGATGTTCAACATCGACAAATCCGGCATCGACCAGATCCATCTCGACGGCTTGAAAATCGACGCCGAGACCAATCCGAAGCAGTTCGTCAATTTCGACCTCTTCTTCAATCTCGTGCAAACCGACGAGCGGCTCGTCGTCGAGTGCGAGTATAACACCGACCTCCACGACAAGGCCACCATCCGCCGCTGGCTCGGTGCCTTCGAGGAATTGATCGAAAGCGTCATCGCCGACGGCGAAACCCCGCTCGACGCATTGCCGATCCTCGGCGCGGAGGAAAGAATCCTGACTCTCGAAACATGGAACGCCACCGCCCGCGACTACCCGCGCGCCGCCACGCTCCACTCGCTCGTTTCCGCCAAGGTCGGTGAAGTGCCGACCCGCAACGCCGTCCGCTGCGGCGATGAAGTCCTAACTTACGCCGCACTCGAATCGAGCTCCAACGCCCTTGCCGCCCGGCTCCAAGCCGCAGGCGTGAAGCGCGGCCACCTCGTCGGCATCCATTTGGAACGCTCGTGCGCCATCGCCACCGGCCTGCTCGCCATCCTGAAATGCGGCGCAGCCTACGTGCCGATGGACCCCGCGTTCCCGGCGGAACGCCTCGGCTTCATGGTCGAGGACGCCCACATGTCGGTCATCGTTTCGCAATCCTCGATCCATCGCGAACTACCGCCGTCGGCTGCCAAGGTCCTGCTAGTGGACGAGCCTTCCAGCACGCCCGGCTCCTTCAGCCCGGTCGAGCCCGACCCGGAAGACACCGCCTATGTCATCTTCACCTCCGGCTCCACCGGCCGGCCGAAGGGCGTGCGCATCCCGCACCGCGCGGTGGTGAATTTCCTCAACTCGATGCGCCGCGAGCCCGGCCTGACGCCGGACGACATCCTTCTATCCGTCACCACGCTGTCGTTCGACATCTCCGGTTTGGAAATCTTCCTGCCGCTCACCACCGCGCGGTGCGGGATGCGCACGCCCTTCGGCCGGCCGGTGGAGCCGGAGGTGAAGATGACATAGGCGGTGTCTTCCGGGTCGGGCTCGACC
>JBFZFJ010000155.1:0-4003 GCA_041306405.1 Verrucomicrobiales bacterium
CCCATCGGCCACTACGGCCTGGCGAAGGGCGACTACTGCCACTTCACCAGCCCGATCCGCCGTTACGCCGACCTCATCGTCCACCGCGCCCTGCAGCCGCTGTTGGAAAATCCGCCGAAGCCGCACGACCGGACGCCGTCGCAAGCCGATCTGCGCGAGATTTCGCGCCACATTTCCGACACCGAGCGCACCTCGTCCGACGCCGAGAGCGAGACCAAACAGATCAAGCTGTTGGAGTATCTCGACCGCGTCGCCAGCTCCGACAAGCCGCCGGTTTTCGACGGCCTCATCACCGACGTCCGGCCGATGGGCCTGATGGTGGAAATCCCGGACATGGGCGTCCGCGGCGTGGTCAAGCGCGAGGACCTGCCGGACGGCCGCTGGCGTTTCGAGGCGCACCGGATGGCCTGGGCGTCGATGGATGGAAAGGTCATCCAGCTCGGCATGCGGATCCCGCTGCGGGTTATCCACATCGACTTCGACAAGCGCTTCGTGGACTTCGCGGTGGCCGGCAAACCGACCAGCGAGGGCACACACGTGGCCGCGCAGCAGCGCCCGGTCATCGCCAAAAAACACGGCAAGCCGCACACCAAGCCCGCCGCCAAAGTGGGCCCCGCGCCGAAGCGCAAGGAATCCCGCTACGCCGCCAAGGAAAAGCCGAAGCGCCGCAAGCGGAAGTAACCTCAGGAAAGCCGGCCGAGCTCGCGGGCCACCAGGATCAGCGTTTCACGCACGCCGGGGGCGAATCCACCGTCGGTTTGCACGGCGAGAATGACCGGTCCCTCGCGGATGAATTCAAGCGGGATGGAGCCGGAGTAAAGTTTCAGACCGCCGCCGCCAAAGCCGAGATTCGGGAGCAAATGCTTGAGCGCATCGACCGCCGTGATGTCCTGCGGACTGAGGCGGGCGATGTTGCCCATGCCGGGAAGCGCGCGTGAACGCTGGAGGATTTCGTCGGGATTCATTTCGCGATCCACGCCGAAAATCGCGCGGAGCTCGATCTGGCGGATCGAGAAGGAATCCGACTGGGATTCGTCCAAAGGCGTCTGCGCGACCGGGGCGGCTTGGGGAGCTGGCGCAAACGCCGACGGAACCGCCGGAGCGGGCTGCGCAAAGGCTTGTGGCGGCTGCGCGAAAGCCTGCGCGGGTTGGGCAAATGCCTGTGCCGGCTGTGCGAAAGCCTGCGGCACCGGCGTGGCCGGCGCTTCCTGCACGTTGCCAAAAGCCGCGATGGCGGCCTGCGTCGATGGCGATGCCCCGCGCGGCGGCTCGGCGGCAAACGGCGAGGCTGCGGCTTGCTGCGGAGCGACCGAAAACGGCGAAATCACTGCGGGTGCCGGGGCGGCCGGGACTGCGAAAGGTGCTTCGGAATAAGCCTTGGCGGGAGCCTCGTAGCCGAAGCCCTCGATCGGCTCGGCGATTTGAAATGGCGATTCCGCTTTCCGGCGATCCGGCAGACGGACCGGCCGTTCCTGCTCGGAAGGCTGCGGCTCGCGGGTCTCGTCAACGACCGTGAAGGGAGAATCCTGACGGGCCGCCGCCGCGAACGGACTTGCCGCCGCCGGCACCGGGGCCACGGTAAACGGCGAATCCTGACGGGTGGCCGGCTGGTTTGGAAAACTTTCGAAAATTCCTCGGGTCGTGCTCATTTCAAATTCGGAGTGATGGTTGGAGAAAAGGCAAGCTTGGCGCGCCTGATCACGTCAGGAAAAAAAACCAATCCCGGCGGAAAGTCGAGCTTCACCGTAAAAACCTTCAACTTTCCGCGTTTTCCTCCAGCAACCGCCTGAGCCGGTTTTTCATCGAAACCTTGGCAACCGCCGGCAACCGGTCCACGAACAACACCCCGTTGAGGTGGTCGATTTCGTGCTGCAAGGCCCGCGCGAGCAAGCCGTCGGTCTCGACCACCAGCACCGAGCCGTCGAGTTGGGGCAGCGTCGCCTTCACCGCTTCCGGGCGGCGCACCTCGGCGCGGATGTTGCGGATGCTCAGACAGCCCTCCATCCCGAACTCCTTGGCTTGGCCGAACGCCAGCTCCGGATTGATGAAAATCAGCGGCATGATGTCCAAAACCCCCACCTCCTCGCCGTTCACCTTGAGGAAGGAAACGCATTCGGGATCGTGGGAGACATCGACCACCGCCAGCCGCAAATCCTCGCCCACCTGGGGCGCGGCGAGTCCCACGCCGTTCGCCGCGACCATCGTGTCGAGCATGTCGCCGACGAGTTCGATAATCTTGTCATCCACCTCCGTCACGGGACGGCAGCGTTGACGAAGGACAGGGTGGCCGTATTGGACGATTTCGCGAATCATGGGGAACTGCCGCAATCCCTAGCGAAGCAAACCCCAAAGGTCAAACCCGAGAAACGACATCGCCCCGCAGATCCGGAAAAAATCCGCGGGTTCATCCTGAATAAGCGCCGCGGTGGCGCGTCGAAATCCGCGTTACTGAAAAAACAAACACTCATAAAAACCTCACCTTGCAACCCGGCTCATCCGAGCATCAAGACACTGGCGATCATGCCGGCGAGGACCGCGACGCCTAGCAGCCACCAATACCACTTGATGCCGAGCGCGCGGTGTGGCGCCTTGCCAAACTCGCGGGCGCAGAAGGCGTCGTAATCGAAGTCGTCGTCGGGCAGGTCGAGGCCGTCGGCGGATTTGTCCTGCTCCCAGGATTTCTTGCCGGGTTTGGGGGATTTTTTCTCACAGCCGGGACACGGAGCGCCCACGCGGACTTCGCGGGCACAGAAGGGACAAATGTAGCTGAGAGTCTCGGGCATGATGAACTGCTTGGAATGAGCACGAGCTTCGGGTCGCTTGCAAGCAGGAAGAATCGCTTGGCATTCCGGCGGCGGGAGTGGAAGTTCGGCGCGGCATGGGATTGAGTCTTTCAGAATTGCGCGATGGGTTGCCGGAAGGCGGGTTGTTCGGCGGCGGCGCGTGGCGCTGGTCGCCGGAGCCGCTGAAACTGAGCCCGGCCGAGGCCCGCCAGATCATGTCGCTCGGCCATCCGCTGGCGCGCTTCCAACAGGCGTGCGACGGCCTCTACCGGCGCAGCGCGGCGGGAAAACTGCCGGAGTGGCTGGCGGAGCTGTTGGATGAGGGGAAACCGGACTGGCTGGCCAAGCTGCAGCGCGAGCCATCGACCGCGGAACGATGTCCGCGGGTGATCCGGCCGGATTTGATTTTGACGGAGTCGGGCTTCGCCATGACCGAGCTGGACAGCGTGCCGGGCGGGATCGGAGTGACGGCGTGGCTGTCGCAGGTTTACGCCAAGGCCGGATTCGACGTGCTGGGCGGACCGGACGGGATGCTCGACGGCTTCCGCTCGCTGATGCCGGAGGGCGGCACGGTGCTGGTTTCCGAAGAATCCCGCGACTACCGGCCGGAAATGGAGTGGCTGACCCGCGAACTGGGCGACGCATGGAAGGTCGCGTCCGCCGAAGAATACGAACCGAACGGCCAGGCGCTCTATCGGTTTTTCGAGCTCTTCGACTGGGAGTCGATTCCCGCCGTGAAGCGGCTCGCCGAGCAGGCGGCTGCCGGGGAAATCGAGATCACGCCGCCATTCAAGCCACATCTGGAGGACAAGCTGTGGCTGGCCTTGCTATGGTCGCCGGCCTTGAAAAAAGTCTGGGAGCAGGCGTTGCGCGGCAGTCACCTCAAGCGCCTGCGCGAGCTGGTGCCATTCGGCTGGGTGCTCGACCCGACGCCGCTGCCGCCACACGCCGCGTTGCCGCGGATCAACGCGCATTCCTGGGAGGAAGTGGCGAGTTTCAGCCAGAAGGAACGCCAATTGGTGCTCAAGATCAGCGGATTTCACGAAACCGCCTGGGGCTCGCGCGGGGTGTTCATCGGCCACGACATGCCATCGGCGGAATGGTCGGCACGGCTTCACGCCGCGCTGGACGAATCTGCGGAGCAGCCGTGGATTTTGCAGGAGTTCCGCGAGGGCCGGCGGATCGAGCATCCGGTTTTCCGCGACGACGGATCGGTCGAG
>JBFZFJ010000156.1:0-3853 GCA_041306405.1 Verrucomicrobiales bacterium
GTATTGGAGTCCCCGCCCGCCGACTGCTTCGCCCTCTACACCGCCCACGACGGCGAAGCCCACTTCTCCAGCTACCACGCCCTCTTCGGCCGCACCATCCCCGCCGGGGAAACCGCCACGGCAAGGGCCTCGCTCAGGGTGGTTGCGGAGGGGGGGAAATAACCCCCTCTTCCATAGTCTCACCATGCGGTTGGGATAAGTAATATGACAAGTAAAGCCATGGGAAAACCAATCAGGATCGGGATTTTGGGCGCGGGAAGCATCCTGGACGCGCATCTGCCCGGCTTCATTGCAACGCGCGACCTTGCTGAAATCACCGCTGTCGCGGTGGATCACAGGACCCCCGAGAGGGTGGCCATGCTGCGCGCGAAACTCGGGCCCGAGGTCCGGATCTTCGACAGTTACCACGCGTTGCTTGCCAAGGCTGATGTCGATGCGGTGGATATCCTGCTCCCGCACGACCTCCACCTTCCCGCCACCCTGGCTGCCGCGCAAGGGGGCAAGCATGTGCTGATCGAGAAAGTCATGGCCCGCAACGTGTGGGAATGCGACCGGATGATCGAGGCCTGCGAAACCAACGGGGTGACGCTGACGGTGTGCCATGACCGCCGCTACAATCCGGAATGGGTGGCTCTCAAACGGGTGGTGGAATCGGGGCTCCTAGGCAAGATCCATTTCTGGAAGCTGGAGCACAATCAGGATGTTGATCCTAAGGCGCTGGGTATCGACTGGGTCACCGATCGCGACCGGCTTGGAGGCGGTGCGGTCATGAGTTGCCTCACGCATCAGATCGATGCCTTGCGCTGGTACGGCGGGGAAATCAGCTCTGTCACCTGCACCGGCAAGGTGCTGCCCGACCGGATGGAGGGTGAGTCCATTGCGCTGCTGGCATGCGAGATGGAGGACGGCGCAATGGCACAGCTTTCCATCAACTGGACAACCCGCTCAGGGATCGATCCGCTGCGTGCCGAACTGGCGGCCTTCGCCGAGGACGGCCTGTGGTATGAGATGACCCAGATCTGCGGCGATCTTGGGGAGGCCTACTACATATCCGGCCGAGGCGTCTTTGTGTGCCGCCATGACGGCCGCGATCCCCGGGATTTCGTGAACTGTGAAGCCCCCAAAGTTACCGGCGGGTTCGCCCGGCTTGTCACAGGGAAAGGAATCGGCCACCCGCGCTGTGTCACTGAATGGATTCACCACCTCTGCGGCCTGCCTGCGGAGATACTGACCGACGGTCGCCAGGTGCGGGGCACGGTCGAGGTTGCGGAGGCGGCGGGCGAGTCCATGCGCATGGGCCGCCGCATATCGCTGCCGGTGGTGCCGAGGCCTTGGGACAGCGCAAAAAGGGAACTCTCATGAAAATCGGACTCGATACATTCACCATCCGGGAGCTGGATCTCGATTTCATCGGCCAGCTCGATTTTGTCAGGGATCACGGATTGGCCGGTGCCCAGCTGCACGACATCCCCTCCGATCCCGGAGAGATGCGCGAGATCCGCGCACACGCGGATGAGCTCGGCTTGTTCACGCGCATCGCGGTTTCCCCCTGCAATCCGCTTTACGCCGGAATGGATGAAGCAGAGCTGTTGGGGAAATTGACCACGGACATCAGGAACGCGGCCGAGTGCGGATGGCATGAGTTGCGCTCCATCATGGGTGATCACCTGACGCGCTACGAGCACAACAGCCCATGGGCGGACCACATGGAGGCCACGATCCGATTGCTCAGCAAACTGCGGCCCGCATTGCGCGACCATGGTTGCCGCATCAACATCGAAAATCACGGGGACGCCACCACCCACGACCTGGTCCGCATCGTCGGGGAGGTGGGGGCGGATACGACCGGCATTTGCTTGGATACGGGAAACCTGCTCGTCCTCGGCGAGGATCCCGTCGCAGCGACCCGTCGCGCTGCGCCTTACGTCCACCTGACCCACGCCAAGGACGCCATCCTGTACTTCGGGCCGGATTGCATCCGCCGGCAGGTCAGGCCGCCCGGCGGAGGAATCGTCGATTGGCCGGCTGTCCTGGGCATCCTGGCGGCGGCCAACCCGGATCTGCCTTTGGCGATCGAGGATCACAAGTGGTTGTTTGACGTCCGTGTCTTCGATGCGGAATGGCATGCCGAACAACCCGATCTGACCGCCGCCGAGCTGGGCCGGTTTGTGGGTTATGCCGCATCCTGCCAGCAAAGGATCCTAGCCGGTTGCCTGGAGGATCCCGAGTCTTACGAGGCCATCCCGTATCTTGACCAAATCGGGGAGCGGCTGGCTGCCGGACGCGATTTCCTGCATCTGGCCGTCGGCCAGGCGATGGGATCAGTAGCTTAACGAACAATGACCGCACTCCAATTTTTCCTCTGCACGGCGCTTCCGGTTACCGGAATGTGCTACGCCCTGATCGGCGCACTCAAACTCCCTCTGGTCGAGCGTCTGAAAATCGACGAAGCCAAGGTCGGAGGCTTGCTCTCGGCCTTCGGGATCATGTTCGGGCCGGTCATCCTGGCCGCTGGTTTCCTCTCCGATTCGCTGGGTCGCCACCCCCATTTTCCCGCCCTCCGGTCCGCTCCAATGGCTCTTTCAGGGGCCTCCCGCACAAAGCAAATTCCTAGCAGCAAGGGTGCTTGTGGGGAAGCTTCGCGCGCCATAAGCGCTGGTTTCATTCGCGGACTCGAAACGCGGGGCCTTGCCTTGGGCTGTCGTATCCCGCCACTGTCGGGACAAATTTCCACAATGCACCATCCACAATGATCATCTGCCGCCCTGCCCATGCCGATGAATACCGCCGCGCCGCCTCGTTGTTTGCAACACCGCCGTTGCCGGACGGTCATGGTCCGCGGCTTTGCTTTGTGGCGGTGCGTGAGGAGCCGGTCGAGCGCTTGGTCGCCGCCGCGTTTTGGGGGGCGGCAATGGAGGCGGACGGCTCGCGTGGCATCGAATTCGACTGGTCCGCCGGTCCTGCATTGGGTGCGGAGGAGCAAGAGGCCTTCCTGCTCGCGCTGGTGGAAGAAATCAGCCGCCAGGCTGCTGAGGCCGCATGGATCGCCCCCGCGAGATGGCTGCCGGAGGGGCACACGGTGGTTGAGTTGCTCGTGAAGGTCGGCTTCGCCCTTGCCGCGGAGCGTTCGCTCTACGGCATCAAGGCGGCCCAAGCGCGGGAAATCCTCGCCTCGTTGGCTCCGTCGGAGTCTCCCGGCGAGCTGCGCGAACCGGTCCCGGAAGATTTCGATGCGCTCTGCTCCATGCTCTGCGGCCCCGCCCTGCGCCCAGCGGATCTGGCCGTGGGCATCAGAAGCGCCAGCAGCCACGAGCCCAGTCTCTACGATCCGCGCTGCTCGGCGCTGCTCCTGCGTGACGGCAACATCACCGCCGCCTGCCTCGCCGACAGCAGCTACAGCCACCTGACTCTCGCAGCCCTCGCTGGCCCGCCGGACGATTGCAAGCGCCTCGTGCTTCACGCCCTCCACGGCCGGGACCACCTGCCGGAAGCAGCCGCTTTCAGCTTCCAGGTCGATCACCGCCAGCCCGCCTGCGCGTTCTCCCGCCTCGCCGGATTCCTGCACTGTCAGGCGGCGGGGCGCTTGTTGCGGTTTGAGAAAAGATCATGAGGGAAAGCCTCTTGCCCGTTGGCTGGATCCGGCTGATTGGAAGTTGTTCCATCCGAGGCCCGATGAGGGCAAATTGCCTGGCATGAGGGCGCTGGTGGAGGGCTGCGTGAGCGGCAATCTTGCCACGCTCGAGCCACAGCTCTCGCCGGTGCTGTTGGCCTCCGTCGCCACCGCCAAGATGGCTGGTCATTACGGCGTGAAAAGTTTCACCGAGTTGAACTGGGCGAGCTCGCGGATCGTGCT
>JBFZFJ010000157.1:0-3452 GCA_041306405.1 Verrucomicrobiales bacterium
TCTAGATAAGCGGCCAATCCTCGTTCCGAAAGAACTAATGAGCTTCGTGGCACTCACCACTCCCGGATCTCAATGGCGAGATTTTCGTCGAGTTCGTTCAGGCGGTTCTGCAGACAGCAAAAGACAGGCCACAGCCGAGTCTTCGAACCGAGGCTTGGCGAGATAGGTCGCCGCGGCGATCAAACAGCCGAGGCCGCAAGGCCACAGGCAAATAGAAGAAGATAAACACGGATAAGGGTCCAGTCGGCGGCGCCGAACGGACTGAGAGAAGTGCTCATGCCCGGCGACCCCGGGCAATCGCGGTTGACCGTCAAAATACCGGGAAGTGTGCGGAGAGCACGGAGGAATAAGTCCAGAACCGGAGGCCGAATGGCAGGAGATAACGTGAGGCGTTAGCCGAGGGCAAACCAGTAGTCGGCTGCCAGGAGACAGAGGAAAGACGGAGTTGCGGATGGCGGTTGGCGGGGGTAAAGTTTTTGTATGTTCGATTGGTCCGATTGCAATGAAGTAACGGCGTCGCCGGATATAGTAAGCGGGGCTTTTGTCTTTCGTGGGACCCGCGTGCCGGTCAAAGCGTTGTTCGAGAATCTTGAGGACGGCGCCACTGTTGACGACTTCATCCAGTGGTTCCCCGGTGTGGCCCGCGAACAAGTGTATGCGGTGCTAGAGTTTACCACACACAGTCTTGAACCCGCGGTAGCGGGATGAAGATTGACTCGCTCGCTTCTGCTCGGCTCGCCCTTCGGGTAACCTGCGGTTATCTACCCCGAGCGCCATTGCGCTCCGGTGTTCTGTTCGCATTGTTTCTTTGAGGTGCTGGTGACCACGGATCAAAACCTGCGCTATCAGCAAAACCTGAAAGACCGCACAATTGCTGTCGTGGTTCTTATGAGTGCCTCGTGGCCGAAGATCGCTCACCATACTGACAGGGTTGTTGATGCGATCAAAGCGCTCGGAACAGGCGATTACATCGAAGTTGAAATCTGAACAGGCAACTCATTGCTCTCCATCCCCCGATATCAATCGCCAGATTCTGAGCCAACTCGTTAAAGCGGTTTTTCAGACAGGCCTGTGATCTGCCTTCGCGCTGCTGCGGCGTGACGGGCGGGTGGCGAGTAAAAGGTGGAAGCCAGAGTCCACTGCGCGGACGTAGACAGCGTGAGTGCCGCGCATGCGGGACGAGGGCAACGTGGGCACCCGGAGCGTGTGGTGGAAAGGTAAGAAAGTGCGAAGGTGCTATTTTCAGAGGAACGCGCTCGTTCACTATCCCGGCCCAATTCAGCGCATGATGGTCAGGGTGTGGGTGTAGGAGCCGTTTTCGTTACGGACGCTGGTGACTTCGCCATCGATACCGACGTATTTACCCGTACCGCCAACGATTGCGCGTGTCACAGGCTGATCCGCGGGAAGCAGTTGGTCATTTTCGTAGTAGTAGCTCACTCCGAGAACACTGATCTGACCATCCGGCAGATCAAAGATCGCCGTCACCATTCGCTCTTCACGATCTTTGCGCCATCCAGCGCCGGTTGCGCCTACCTTGATTATTGAGCCCATGAAAGAGCCGTAGGGTTTTCCATCCTTCTCGACCTGAGTCTCGAAAACAGTGGTGTCACCAGCGGCGCCAAGGGGATTCAACTCCAGTGACGTGAGCTGGACGGAAGCACCATCGATCTGGGTCAGGACCAGTGTCTCGTTCGGAGGGCTGCAACTTGGCAACGTCACCACAATGGAGACGGCAAGAACTGCGGAGACGAATGCTGAAGGTGGCTTTTTCATGAGACTCATTATAATTGCTCCCGCCGCGAACTTGGCGCTCGCCGGGAGCGGCTACAAATTCAATTTTCCGGCCAATCGTTTGGCCAGCACAGCTCCGCTGTGCAAACCACCCTCCATATAACCGGTGAAGAGAAGGCTGCTATATTCCCCGGCAAAAAAGAGACGGTCTTCGAAGCCCTGGGCGAGAAGCGGATAAACCGAGGTGACTTCCCCCGTGGAGGGAGCGGTGTAGCCGCACCGGGTCCATTTTTCACTCGGCCATCCCATGAACATACCTTCTTCAAAATGCCGGCCAAAACCGGGATAGATGGCCCCGATTTGTTTTTCGAAAAACGCCTTGCGCGCCTCCGCCGGGACGTCGAGGCAATCCTGCGCGGCCTGGCCCCCGGAAAAGACGGTGAGGCACGCCGGGTCCTTCCCGTCCTGCGGTTGGGCATCCGTACCCTCCCAAGTGCAACCGATCGGTGTGTCGGTGAGCGAATCGGGGTGCAATCCGCTGTCCGTCCAAAAAGGCCGGTCGACTTTGGCCAAGTATTTGATGGCCGGGCCGGTCGTCGGGCGATAGGCCGGAGGAAGCCCGGGCTCAACCTGAAAATGATCCCAGATACTGGGAGGAGCGGTCAGGACGACCAGATCGGCTTCGTGCCTTTCGCCTGAACCGGTGTGCACCGTGACACCGTCACCATTGCATTGGATAAGCGTCACGGGGGTGTTCAAATCGATGCGGTTTGATCCGATGCTCTCGGCAAGTTTGAAGGCCAGCGTTTGGTTGCCACCGACACAGCGATAGACTTCGGACTCGGTCCAGAAGAGCTCAAATCCTCCTCCGGCAATGGTCGAGAGGCAGGCCAGATAACTCGCCCGCTCCGGCCAGGTGGCACCGTCATTGGCCAGCACGGTGAGTGCCGCGTGGCGCAACTGGTCCCCGACATCCCAGCGGGCGGCTGCTTGGGAGAGGCTGGTTGCATCCCACTTGGCGGCCTGGGCCGACGCCCAGGGCTGCTCGAGGTTCACTTGGCGGGCGTCGGCGTTCATGAGTTGCAGGGTGCGGTCCAAACCTTCCCACAACGTTTCCAGTTCCGTCCCGGAATACCGCTTGCCCCCCAACAGGATGGGCGATTCGCCATCATGCGGAGAGGTCACCTCGCGGAGTTCCAAGCCGAACAATTTTGCGTAAGCCATCCAGGTGGGATGGTTGGACCCGATCAGCTCCGCCCCACCTTCCACCACCTTGCCCGGTATGAACTTATCGAGGGAGAGAACCCGCCCGCCGACGCGGTTTCGGGCTTCCAAGATGCGCACGTCGGCTCCGGCTTGCTGCAGTTGGTATCCACAACTCAACCCTCCGAACCCTGCTCCGATCACAAGCACGCACGGTCTCGCGGCGCGGCCGGCCGCCGGGCTTCCTCCGAGCATGAGCGCGGCTCCCGCGGCGAGTGTTGTCTTGAGAAACTGACGGCGGGTCGGGCCATCGGGAACAGCTCCAACTTGGCGGGCAATCGTCGAGACAAGCGAGGGTTTCATGGGTGCGAAAATTATTAATTTTGCGATCGGGTGGTGTCAAAATAAAGCCGACCGAGGAAAGGTTTGGAACAGGCGCGGCGGGTCCCCTTCCCTCCAGGTGACACCCTCAACAGCCCGAAACACGGTGCTCGGCCAGTTTGGCCTGGCATTAC
>JBFZFJ010000158.1:0-11810 GCA_041306405.1 Verrucomicrobiales bacterium
GCTTTAAGTGGTTTCCTTAGTTCAGACCGCGGCGGCCTCAGTGGATTCGGACGACTTCTTCGCGTCGCGGAAGGGCATGCCAAGCTCGGTGAGCAGGGCGCGTCCTTCGGCGTCGGTCGGAGCCGAGGTGACGAAAATCAGGTCAAAGCCGATCTGGCGTTTGATCTGGTCGATTTCGATTTCGGGGAAGATCGATTGGTCCTGGATGCCGCAGGCGTAGTTGCCGCGACCGTCGAACGATTTCGAGGAAATCCCGCGGAAGTCGCGGATGTTCGGAGCGGTGATGTTGATGAAGCGGTGGAGGAACTCCCACATGCGCGTGCCACGAAGTGTGACGCGTGCACCGAGCACTTCACCTTCGCGAAGCTTGAAGTTGGCAACGGCCTTCTTCGAGTAAGTGAGCGATGGACGCTGACCGGTGATTTTTTGGATTTCGTTGACGGCGTCGTCGACGGCGACCTTGCGGTCCGGTGCCTTGCCCATGCAAGAAGTGACCACGATCTTTTCAAGACGTGGAACCTGATGGAGGTTGGTGTATCCGAGGCTCTTCTTGAGCGCGGGGACGACCTTGTCCTTGTAGTGTTGTTGTAGTGCTGGTGTGCTCATTTTTTTGCGGGTCAGCGCTGATTGCTCAGGCGCTTAAGCGCGGGCGGAAGCGAGATGCTTCAGCCCACTTTTTTGACATTGGAGATATGGACCGGGCCGTCGATGGTCTTGAGACCGCCGGAGTCGGCTTCAGTGGCCTTGACGGCCTTGATGATCGGGCGGCCACCTTCGACGGTGACCTTGCCCTTGGCGGCGTTCACTAGCAGCACGGTGCCGCGCTTGCCTTTGTGATTGCCTGCGATGATTTCGACTTGATCGCCTTTTTTGACGTGGGTCTTGATGCGGCTCATGAAATTGGAATAGGTGAGGAGTTAGGGCCGGGGTTCAGAGAACTTCGGGTGCGAGGGAAACGATTTTCATGAACGCGCGCTCGCGGAGTTCACGGGCGACGGGTCCGAAGATCCGGGTGCCGCGCGGGTTGTTGTCCTTGTCGATGATGACAACCGCGTTGGAGTCAAAGCGGAGGATCGAACCGTCGGCGCGGCGGATCGGATAGGCGGTGCGGACGACCACGGCCTTGACGACGCTGCCCTTTTTGACGGCGGCGGTCGGGATCGAGTCGCGGATGTGGCAGGTGATCACGTCACCGATGCAAGCGGTGCGGCTGCGCTTGCCGAGCACGCCGATCATTTTTGCGCTGCGCGCGCCGGTGTTGTCGGCGACGACGAGCATGGTTTCCATCTGGATCATAGTGAGTAAAAGCTGAGATTTTGAAAAGCTGAGATTCTGAAATGAAGAGGAAGTGAGTGAAGCTCTTTCAGCTTTTCAGACTCTCAGCATTTCAGCGTTTATTTTTTAGTGCGAGATGACCTCGGCGAGCGTCCAGCACTTAAGTTTCGAAAGCGGACGGGTCTCGACGATGCGGACGCGGTCGCCGATCTGGCCTTGGTTGCTCTCGTCATGCACGTAGTATTTCTTGGAGCGCTTGACGATCTTGTTGAATTTCGGATGGGGAACACGGGCAACGTGTTCGACGACGAGGGTCTTGTCCATTTTGTTGGAAATGACCACGCCGACGCGGGTTTTACGGAGGTGGACTTGTGCGTCCGAAGGAGTCTCGCTCATGATAAGAATAGGTTGGAACTTGGATTAGGCGAGCGACTTGGCGGTAACCGCCGTGAGCACTTGCGCGGTTTCACGACGCACCTGGCGGATGCGGGCGGGATTTTCCAAAGTGCCGGTGGCGCGTTGGAGACGAAGGTTGAGAGCTTCCTGTTTGAGTTCCCGAAGACGGACTTCGAGCTCGGCGGAGGAAAGTTCGCTGGTAGTTTTGGCTTTGGCCATGGTTCAGACGGTATTAGATTGAGTTGATCGAACGGATCAGGCGTGCGGATTGCGGGCGACGAGGCGGGTGCGGATGCCGAGCTTGTAGGATGCGAGACGCATGGCTTCCTTCGCTGCGGATTCAGGAACACCACCGATTTCGAAGAGCATGTTGCCCGGACGGATCACGGCCACCCAACCTTCGACAGCGCCTTTACCTTTACCCATCCGTGTTTCAGGAGGACGCGAGGTGATCGACTTGTGTGGGAAAATCCGGATCCAGACTTTACCTTTCCGCTTGAGGGAACGGTTGATGGCGATCCGGCAAGCTTCGATCTGGCGGTTGGTCATCCATCCGCGGTCGAGGGTTTGCAGACCGAAGTCACCGAAGGCGACGGTGGTTCCGCGTTGGGCATTACCGGAGCGGCTTCCGCGGTGGCTTTTGCGGAACTTGGTTCGTTTGGGCATCAAAGGCATAACTCGGTCCTTCTAGGAAAAGTGTTGTTTGGGAATTGAGAGATTGAAATATCAGTTGCGTGGATTTGGACGACGGTCGCCGCCACGATCACCACCACCGCCGCCACGACGATCGCCGCCGCGGTCACCACGATCACCGCGGTCGCCGCGACCTTGTGGTTGCTTGCCGGTGCCGTCGTCTTCCTTCTTGTTGACCCAGCACTTGATGCCGATGATGCCATACAAGGTGCGAGCTTCGGCAAAGCCGTAGTCGAGAGGAACACGGAGAGTCTGGAGAGGCACTTTGCCTTCGCGATAGCCTTCAGCACGGGCGATGTCCGCACCACCGAGGCGGCCGGCGCAACGGAGACGGATGCCTTCGGCACCGAATTCCATGGCGGTTTGCAGCGCGCGCTTCATGGCGCGGCGGAAGGAAATCCGGCGCTCAAGTTGCACGGCGATTTGCTCGGCGACGAGTTGGGCATCCAGCTCCGGCTTGCGGATTTCAATGATGTCGATCTTGACCTGGGCCCCTTTGCAGAGGTCGCCGATCTCCTTGGTCATCACTTCGATTTCCTTGCCTTGGCGACCAATGATCAGGCCTGGGCGTGAGGTGTGAAGAGTGACGCGAACGCTGTTCCATGCACGCTCGATGACCACACGGGCCAAACCAGCATTCACGAGCTTGTTCTTCAGGTAGCCACGGATCGCGAGATCTTCGTGGAGCTTATCGGTGTAGTCTTTGCCTTTGGCATACCACTTGGAGCGCCAGTCCTTGTTGACGGCGAGGCGGAATGCGATCGGATTTACTTTTTGGCCCATGGTCGGTGAGGGATGAGATTAAATGAGAGGATTTCAGGCTTCTTCAGTTGCAGCGGCTGCAACGGGAGCTTCTTCGGTTTTCTTGGCAGCGGCCTTGCGGGCGACCTTCTTCTTCTTCTCGGGAGCGGAGCCGACGAGAGTGATGGAGATATGGCTGGTGCGCTTGAGGATCGGACCGGCGGAACCCTTGGCACGCGGCTTGAAGCGGCGAAGCGTCGGACCGGCGCCGATAACGGCTTCCTTGATCACGAGCGTCGAGGCATCGAGCGAGAAATTGTTTTCGGCATCCGCGATGGCGGTCTTGAGCGTCTTGCCAATGAGCTGTGCGGCTTTCTTGGGAGTGAAGGTCAAAATATCGAGGGCGCTCGACACTGCGAGGCCTTGAATTTCCCGGGCGACGTCACGCGCCTTTTTAGGCGAGAGGCGAACGAATTTTGTGGTGCTTTTGACTTCCATGGGTCGTCGGACGTGAGTGGTTACTGCGCTGATGCTTGTGTTTCGAGAACGGCGAGATCGCCGGGGCGTGGGGATTCGGCGACGTTGTCGAGGTGTTCGACAAAGGCACCACTGACGCCCTTGCGGACGTCAGCGAGAATGGCGTTACCGTAGGGCTGTTGCCCGCGGGTGAGGCGAAAGGTCATGCCGATTTTAGCGCCTTGGCTTTCGCCAAGATTCAAAACCATCATGCCACTTTCTTGATCGAGACTGACTACCCGGGCCTGCTGCAATGAGCCGGTCCGAATATCGGGGCGGGGCTTCTGGCGCAGTCCGAGGACAGCGTCAAGCTCTCTTAGTGAAGTTTCTACACGAAGTCTTGCATCCGGGTCGGAAACCACCGCCAGGCGGAGGTAATCATTGACCGCGGCGGAAAGACGCGTGACGGAATTTTCGAGGTTGGTGGTGCGCTCGCTTGCGAGTTGCAAGTCCGCGGCGGCCTGGACGAGGCGGTCGTCCCCCCCGTCGAGCAGGTTCTTGCCGAGTGCTTCGAGACGCTCGCGGACCTGGGCCAATTGGCCGGACGCTTGCTTCTCTCCGCTGTTGGCCTCGGCGAGGCTGCGCTGGAGGGCCCGGTTCTGCTCCTGGAGATCGACGATGATTTCCTGAAGCTCCCCGGCGTTCGGTGCCTGGCCCGCACACATCCCTGCAACGGCCAGCGACCCGAGGGCGGCGGCAAATGCTTGGAGATGGAAGGTGGAACGCATGGACGCGGGGAATGAACCTGGTTGAATTATTTCTTACCGATGCCGCCGTGGGTCTTGAAGATCCGGGTCGGGGAGAATTCGCCGAGTTTGTGGCCAACCATGTTTTCGGTCACGTAAACGGGAACGAAGGTCTTGCCGTTGTGGACGGCGAAGTTATGGCTGACGAAATCCGGCGTGATCATCGACTTGCGGCTCCATGTCTTGATGGGCTTGCGGTCGGATCCGGCTTCGGCGACGGCGTCGATCTTGGCGAGAAGCTTTTGATCGACGTATGGGCCTTTTTTAAGTGAGCGTGGCATGAAATCAGTGAGTTAGATGGTTCGCTAAAAGTGAATTACTTCTTCTTCGCTTTGTGACGGGACTCGACGATGAATACGCTGGTGGTCTTGCGCTTGTTACGAGTCTTCTGACCCTTCGCGTGGCCCCATGGGCTGGTAAGGTGCTGGCGACCACCACCGGACTTCGACTTGCCTTCGCCACCACCGTTCGGGTGGTCAACGGGGTTCATCGTCATCCCGCGGACGGTCGGGCGAACGCCCTGCCAGCGGGTGCGGCCGGCTTTGCCCGAGGTTTCGTTCATGTGGTCGCGGTTTCCGACTTGGCCGATCGTGCAGAAGCAGCGGTCGTTGAAGCGGCGGATTTCACCGGAAGGCATTTTCACGAGCGCCCAGCCGCCATCGCGGTTGGAAAGCACGGCGAGCTGTCCGGCGGCGCGGGCGACTTTGCCGCCGTTGCCAGGGATGAGCTCGATGTTGTGGATCGAGGTGCCGAGCGGCACGGCGCTGAGTGGCATGGCGTTGCCCGTTTTCGGAGCGACGTTGGCACCGGCGACGACGGTCGTGCCGACTTCCAGCCCGAGAGGAGCGAGGATGTAGGACTTCTGGCCGTCTTCGTATTGGATGAGGGCGATGCGGCAGGTGCGGTTCGGATCGTATTCGATGCCGACGACGGTTGCGGGTGCATCGTGCTTGCCACGACGGAAGTCGATCAGACGGTAGTGGCGCTTGTGGCCACCGCCGATGTGACGGGTGGTGATGCGGCCGGTGTTGTTGCGGCCACCGCTGCGCTTGAGAGGTGTGAGAAGACTCTTCTCAGGCTTGCTCTTGGTAATCTCGTCGAAGGACGGGAGATTCTTATAGCGGGCGGACGGGGTGATTGGCTTGAAAGTTTTCAGGGGCATGACAATCGGAACGTTAAAGTGTTACGTTTGGAGCTGCGTTATATCGCTTAGACGAGATCAAGCGATTCGCCTTCCTTGAGGCGGACGATGGCTTTTTTCCAGTGGTTGGTACGACCGGCATCGGCACGACGCTGGCGCTTGAGTTTGCCGTCGTAGTTGGCAGTGCGGACTGCCAGAACGGTTTTTCCGAAGAGTTGTTCGACGGCCTGCTTGATTTCAAGCTTGTTGGCCTTGCGGTCCACTTCGAGGGTGACCTCGTTGTTATTCTCCTGAAGCATGGTGGCTTTCTCGGAGAGGCGGACGTTTTTAATGACCTGGTAAATGTCTTTCATGATCTCGGTGTTAGGTCCGGGGTTCAGGCGGTGCGAGCCGCGAGGGTTTGCACGGCATCACCCACAAGGATGATGGTGTTGGCGAGGAGGAGTTGCTCGACGTTGACGTCCGAACCCGTGACGAGTTGGGCGTAAGCGACGTTGCGGGCGGCGAGGTAGGTGGAGTCGTCGAAGGAATTTCCAACCACGAGGATCTTGCCGAGAGGCGCGATGGCATCGAGAGCAGCCACGAAGGACTTGGTCTTGCCATCGGCGACGGAAAACGAAGGAACGGTCAGGACTTTGCCGGCGCTGACGAGGTCACCCAAGGTGCGGCGAAGAGCGAGCTTGCGGACGGTCTTCGGGACCTTCTTGGAATAGTCGCGGGGGCGTGGTCCGAAGACAACACCACCACCGACGAAGATCGGAGCGCGCTTGTCGCCGTGACGGGCGCCACCGGTGCCCTTTTGTTTGTAGATCTTGCGGTTGTTACCGGAGACCTCGCCCCGGGTCTTGGTGCAAGCGGAGCCGGTGCGGCGGTTGGCGCGATAGGCGACCACGAGATCGTGGACGGCTTGGCGACCTTTCTCGGCACCTACCAACACGAGGTTGGCGGCTTGAGCGTCTTCTGCGGTGAAAGTCTTAGCGGACATGACTGGGAATCGTGAGAGGTTTCAAAAATGCCACCGGATCAGGCGGACTTCTTCTTGGCTGGGCGGACGGTGACGTAGTTGCCGTTGGAACCGGGAACCGCACCAGAGACGAGGATGACGCCGTCTTCTTTGCGAACGGCAACGATCTTGAGATTTTGCACGGTGGCACGGGTGGTCCCCATGTGGCCGGGCATCTTTTGGTTTTTCCAAACGCGACCTGGGGTCGAGCGGCAACCGATGGCGCCGGTCCGGCGGTGCATCATGGAGCCGTGGGTCATCTTCAAACCACCGAATCCGTGGCGCTTGACGGCACCTTGGAAACCGCGGCCCTTGGATTCACCGATCACGTCGACCCATTGGCCTTCCGTGAAGGTGTCGAGACCTGGATGAACTGCTGGAAGCTCGACGCCGTTTTCGACGCGGAATTCCTGGATGAAACGCTTGGGAGCGCAACCGGCCTTCTTGGCGATGCCGAGAGCGGGCTTGGTGGCGCGTTGTTCCTTCTGATCGCCGTAGCCGACTTGGACCGCGGTGTAGCCGTCGGTTTCCGGAGTTTTGGATTGGAGAATCGTGTTACCGGAAACGTCGATAACAGTGACGGGGATCATGATGCCGGCCTGTTGGTCGAACAGGCGGGTCATACCGATTTTTTTGCCGAGGAGGCCGAGTGACATGGCTTTGGAAATTTGAGAGTTGAGATTTGAAATTTAAGTAACAGACGTTCCTGAACTTAGATACGGATGGTGATGTCGACACCGGCTGGCAGGTTGAGCTTCTTGAGCTCATCCACCGTGCGGGCGGTTGGATCGACGATGTCGAGAAGGCGCTTGTGAGTCCGGATTTCGAACTGCTCCATCGACTTTTTGTTCACGTGAACCGAACGGTTGACCGTGAACTTCTCGATGCGGGTTGGAAGTGGGATCGGGCCGGCGACACGGGCTCCCGTGCGTTTGGCGGTCTCCACGATTTCTTGGGCGGAGCGGTCGATGGCGCGATGGTCGAAGGCGCGCAGGCGGATGCGTATTTTCTGATTTTCCATGGTGGAGAAGTTGTTTGACGGTTTACGTGGTTGGGCTACAGGGCGAGAAATCAGCCTAAGCGGTCGCTGACGATTTCTTCGACGATATTGGTTGGGACCTGCTCGAAGTGCGATGGAGTCATCGCATACGAAGCGCGTCCCGAGGAGAGGGTGCGGACGGCGGTGGAGTAGCCGAACATTTCTTTAAGCGGCACATTGGCATGCACGATGGAGAGCTTGCCTTTGGACTCGGTGTTCTGGATCTGTCCGCGGCGGCGGCTCAAGTCGCCCATGACGTCACCTTGGTAATCGTCAGGGGTGGAAACTTCCACGGCCATGATCGGCTCGAGGAGGATGGACTTTGCTTTCTTGAAACCGTCCTTCATGGCGAAAATGGCCGCCATGGTGAAAGCGTTTTCGTTGGAATCAACGTCGTGGTAGGAACCATCGAGGATTTCGACATGCACGTCGATGACGGGATAACCGGCGACGATGCCGTTGGTCATCGACTCGTTGATGCCTTTGTAAACCGCGTTGATATATTCTTTAGGAATGGTGCCGCCGATGACTTTGTTCTCGATGGTGAGTCCCTTGCCTTTTTCGTTCGGCTTAACGGAGAGGATGACGTGACCGTATTGGCCGCGGCCGCCGGACTGCTTGATCAGCTTGCCTTCGCCGCCAGCGGCTTGAGTGATGGTCTCGCGGTAGGCGATTTGAGGAGCGCCGGTGTTAGCCTCGACTTTGAACTCGCGGCGGATGCGGTCGATGATGATCTCCAGGTGGAGTTCACCCATTCCGGAAATGATCGTCTGCCCGGTTTCCTCGTCGGTCTTGACCATGAAGGTCGGATCCTCTTCGGAGAGACGGCCGAGTGCCATGCCCAGTTTTTCCTGGTCGGCTTTGGTACGGGGTTCGACGGCCATCGAGATGACCGGTTCCGGGAAAGTCGGGGGCTCGAGAACCACGTCGTGGTTTTCGGCGGCGAGGGTATCGCCGGTGGTGACATTCTTGATGCCGACCATGGCGGCGATGTCACCGGAGTAGCAGGCGTCGATGTCCTTATGCTCGTTCGCCTGGATTTGAATCAAACGGCCGACGCGCTCGGAGCGGCGGGTGCGGGGATTGTAAACCGTGTCGCCCTTGCGGATGACGCCGGAATAAACGCGGAAGAAAACCAGTTTGCCAACGAACTTGTCGGCCCAGAGTTTGAAAGCGAGGGAAACGAACTTTTCGTTGTCCGAGGTGACGACTTCGATGTGTTTCTCGTGGTCGTCGGGGTCCATGCCGATCGCCGCAGGAATGTCGAGCGGGCTTGGGAGGTAGTCGATCACCGCATCAAGCAGATACTGGACACCTTTGTTTTTAAAAGCGGAGCCACCGGCGACAGGCACCAGCAGGTTGTTGATCGTGGCGCGGCGGATGCCTTGCTTGAGCTCTTCGAGAGTGATCGGCTGCTCGTTGAGGAATTTTTCGCCCACGGCGTCATCCACGTCTGCAACGGCGTTGACGAGTTCGTCGTGAGCCTGTTTGCAGAGATCGATCAGATCGCCTTCAAGTTCCTTCACCGTGTAGGTGGAGCCGAACTTGTCGTCGTCGGAGTAGTAGATCGCCTTCTGGTTCACCACGTCGATCTGGCCGATCAACTGGTCTTCGGCACCGATAGGGATCAGGATGCGCACGGCGTTGGCGCCTAACTTGTCCTTCACCTCGTGGAAGACGCTGTCGAAATTCGCGCCGGTCCGGTCCATCTTGTTGACGAACACGATCCGCGGAACGTGGTATTTCGAAGCTTGCCGCCAGACGGTTTCGGTTTGCGGCTGAACACCGGCGACACCGCAGAAAACAACGATGCAACCATCCAACACGCGGAGGGACCGCTCGACTTCAGCAGTGAAGTCAACGTGTCCCGGCGTATCGATGATGTTGATGCGGTTCTTCTGTCCCGCGAAAAGCTTGGTCATCCCGGCCTCCTCATGCTGCCACCACTCAGTGGTGACGGCGGCGGAGGTAATCGTGATTCCACGCTCGCGCTCTTGCTCCATCCAGTCGGTCGTCGCGCCACCATCGTGGACTTCGCCGATTTTGTGAATCATCCCTGTATAGAACAGGATCCGCTCGGTGAGCGTCGTCTTGCCCGCGTCAATGTGCGCGGCGATCCCGATATTTCGGGTGCGCTCGAGCACGTATTGGCGGTTTGGACTATTCGGATTCACGGACGGAATTTGCTGGAGCGCGTATCTGGAATTAGAAACGGAAGTGAGCGAAGGCGCGGTTGGCTTGCGCCATCTTGTGCACGTCGTCGCGTTTGCGGACGGCACTGCCTTGGTTGTTGGCGGCGTCCTTGATCTCGTTGGCGAGAGCGACGTGCATCGGAGTGCCCTTGCGGTTGCGGGCGTAGTTGACGAGCCAGCGCATGGAGAGCGACTCGGAACGGTCCGGAGCCACTTCAAGCGGCACTTGATAGGTAGCACCACCGACGCGGCGGGATTTCACTTCCACGCGTGGTTTGGTGTTCTCAACGGCGCGAGTGATCACTTCGAGAGGGTCGATGGTATCGACACCTTCGTTGGCGCGATCGATCGCGGCGTAAACGATGCGTTGAGCGAGTGAACGCTTTCCGGATTCCATCACCTTGGTAATAAGGTGACCAACGAGGGCGCTGTCGTAGCGAGGATCGCGACGGTCTGGCTTGGTAAAGATGCGCTTGCGGCGTGGCATGGCGTTGGGATGGTGAGTTGGTTAAATTGGAGAATTACTTCTTCCCGCCTTTTTTGGCAGGAGCGGCGACGGCACCGGGTTTCGGACGCTTCGCACCGTATTTGGAGCGGCTTTGGCGGCGCTTATCGACACCGAGGGTATCGAGCGAACCACGGACGATGTGGTAGCGCACACCCGGAAGGTCCTTCACCCGTCCGCCGCGAACGAGGACGATGGAGTGTTCCTGGAGGTTGTGGCCTTCACCGCCGATGTAGGCGATGACTTCGAATCCGTTAGTGAGGCGCACCTTGGCGACCTTACGGAGAGCCGAGTTAGGCTTCTTGGGCGTCCGAGTCATGACTTGAAGACATACTCCGCGGCGCTGTGGGCAGTTGACAAGAGCGGGTGACTTCGACTTTTCGGCCGGAGTGAGGCGTCCCTTGCGAACGAGCTGATTGATGGTCGGCATGATTTCCTTGCGGTGGTTCTGATTTTCCCATGGGGACAAACCGGAGCGACGACAAGGCGACCTTGTAGTAGCTTTTTTCCGGAGCTGGACCCGATAAATTTTCCCTGTAATTTGAGCCGCTTCGAAACCAATCGTCAGCGGCCCTCGCTGTGGGGGGGGCGACTCTAGGAGCCGAACCCAACCTGACAAGCCCTATTTTGAAATTTTCTTCTAATTTCACATCAGAAGCGGCGATTGTTTGAAAAACCTGGTGGCAGCGGGCGGATTCGAACCGCCGACCAAGGGCTTATGAGTCCCCTACTCTACCGCTGAGCTACGCTGCCCAGGTTCTCCAGAGGCGGATGCCCCGTCAGGAGGCGAGGTCGGTAACGGTCATGACGAGAATTGTCCACCGGAAATTTGAAAAATCATCCGCAGTCAATGGCGCGCGGCCAAAGCCCGTCCCGTGGGCGACTTCTTATTCTTCCGGATCGCGTCAGGAGGTCCTTCCGCGACAAGCAATCCGCCGTGGATTCCCCCGCCCGGCCCGAGCTCGATCACCCAGTCGGACGCGGCGATCACATCCAGCTGGTGCTCCACCACCAGCACGCTGTGGCCCGCGTCTCGCAGCCGGAGAAACGCAGCCAGCAGCTTCTCGACATCGCCGAAATGCAACCCGGTCGTCGGTTCGTCGAAGAGATACAACGTGTGAGGCGCCTGCGGTTTCGCCAATTCCACCGCCAACTTCAGCCGCTGCGCCTCGCCGCCGGAAAGCGTGTTCGCCGGCTGCCCGAGTTGCAAATACTCCAGTCCGAGGTCCTCCAACGTTTCCAAAATCCGGTGGATTTTCGGAATCGGCCGGAAAAACGCCCGCGCCTCGCTCACGGAAAGCGCAAGCACCTCCGCGATGGATTTCCCTTTATAAGTCACCTCCAGCGTCTCGCGATTGAACCGCCGCCCGTTGCAAGCCGGACACGGCACCCACGCGTCCGGCAGGAAATGCATCTCGATTTTCAACCGCCCGTTCCCTTGGCACCGCTCACAACGCCCGCCCGCCGCGTTAAAACTGAAGCGCCCCGGACCGTAGCCGCGTTGTTTCGACAAATTCAGCTTGGTGAAAAGGTCGCGCACCAAATCGAACACCCCGGTAAAGG
>JBFZFJ010000159.1:0-4897 GCA_041306405.1 Verrucomicrobiales bacterium
ACACGGCGATGGGGCCGTGTGGCTGAGTGCCCCAAAAGACCACAAAATGCTCTGGAGGAATCCGAACCGTGCTCGCTCCAAACACGGCAGTGATCTCCCCGTCGTGAGGACAGCCTACCTCCAGCTCATCAAGCTGATGAAGCTGCACGAAAGGCACTTCCGGACCGCTCAGGCAGGAAAAACCGAAAGGCGTGAAGGCGTTTTCTGGTCTCCGAGTCGACACCCTGCTGCTCTCGGAAAAGTTCCTTTTTGACATAAAAATCCCCATCGGGCGAGAAGAAATAGCATGAAAGCATGCTAATGTCACCAACAGTATGTGCCGTGAGCCGTAAACCAGGTCTGACCGTTTCTCCACAAACCACCATCGACCAAGCATCCCCAATCTGAAGTTATGAAACCACGCATCCTCTCCGCCGCCTGCCTCACGCTCCCGCTCGCTACCGCCCTCGCCATGAAATCAACGCTTATCACCCTGTCATGCGGCCTGTTAGCGGCGGCATCCATCCAAGCCGCCGAATGGTGCAAGGCGCCGTTCGACGTCGTTCAGCCCAAGGTGCCGGACAAACTCTGCCGCGTGACGCTCAACCGGCAGGAACTCGGCGGGGAGATCGACCGCCGCATCCAAAACCTGATCTATAAGAACTTCATGGTGATCGATCTGGACGGCGGGTGGCTCAATCATTTTCGCAACCGCACGGACCGCGGCGGCGCAAGCATGGTTTACTATGGCATTGGCAAGGTGTTGGATGCCGGCAGCCTGTTTGCCGCCTACACGGGCGACCCGAAAGTCGCCGCCCGCACGCAATACATCATCGACGAACTGGAGAAGTCCCGCGACCCCGACGGTTACCTCGGGTTCTGGAAGGTCGAACCGGAGAACCGGCAGAACCATATCAACTGGATTCTCCACGAACAGGAATACATCAACCTGGCGTTCTTGCGGAACTATCGCTGCACGGGCAACCCCCAATCGCTGGCCGATGCGAAAATCATGGGCGACTATATCCTCAAGACATTTCCCACACCGCAAAACCCGTGCTACGATGCGGGCCTGATCTGCACGGCGGGCCTGCCGGAAGGCATGCTCGAACTCTATCGCGTGACCGGTGACAAACGCTACCTCGACTTCGCCGCCGACGTGCCCCACGGCAACAACCGCACCGAGGTCCAACTCGCCTCGCTACGCACTTGGGATCAGGATTTCAGCCGCCGCCCGTGCCATGTCTATGTCATGCTCGCGCGCTGCTACGCCCAGACCGAATTGTTCCGGCTAACAGGCGAGGAGAACCTGCTGAACATGAGCCGTTTCATGCGCCAGGAGCTGCTCAAGAAGGGCGAAGGCGGCATGCTCGTCACCGGATCGAGTTCCCAGAATGAGATGTTCGCATACAACCAGAACGGCAGCGGAGCCATCGGTGAATCATGCGTCACCGCCTACATGCTGCGCTGGATCGACAGCCTGATGCGGCTGGAGGGCGACATGCGCTACGGGGATTTGCTGGAAAGGACCATCTACAACGCGTTGTTTGGGGCCAACTCGCCCGACGGACGCCAGATCCGCTATTACTTTCCGTTCACCGGCGACCGGCCGTATGACAAGTACAACGACACGTTCTGCTGCTGTGGGAATTACCGCCGCGCGGTGGCCGAGCTGCCAGAGAAAGTGTATTACCGCACGCCGGACGGCGGCATCGCGCTGAACCTGTTCACCACAGCTAACAAGGCTTTCGACGTCAACGGGCAGGCCGTCACGATCCGGCAGGAAACCGCCTACCCGAACGACGGCGATGTGAAGCTGACTTTTTCCACCCCCAAGCCGGTGGCGTTCCCGTTTCAATTCCGCACGCCGCGCTGGTGCGGGAAAATCACGCTACGGGTGAACGACGAGGCCCCGGTGACAATCGACCCGCTGGCTCAGAAGCTCGGGAGTTATGTGTTGAACCGGACATGGAAGGACGGCGACGCGGTGAAGCTCTCGATGCCGATGGCGTGGCGCTTCCTGCGCGGCCGGGCGGTTCAGGACGGCCGGGTGGTGCTGTTGCGCGGACCGGTGGTGTATTGCGTCGGCAAGGCCCGGAACGCCGGACTCTTTGCGAAGTGCCCCGATCCGCGCAACCTCGTCATCGACCCGGCTTCCATCGCCGAACCGACCAAGGATGATTCGATTCGTCCCGGCGGCTTGAAAGCCGTCGCCAAAGCATGGCTCAACCCTGAACGCGCCGGCGAACAGGTGGATGTCGTTCTAACCGAGTTTATCGACCCCAGCGGCCAGGACATCTATTTCCGCGTGCCGGACCTTGCGGACACCTCGCCGGTGCGTCTGACGGACGACGAAATCGTGTCGTGGCCTAACGAGAACGTCAACGCGCAGGTGCTGCAAGCGTTGTATGGTCCGAAGGCGACGGGCGATCTGCAAGCGATGTTCGAAATCCAGGCGCTCACCAAGGTGCGGCAGCCCACCCAAACCTCCGTCCAAACCGACGTGACGGACAAGGTGCAGGCGAAATTCCGCAAGCGCCTCGTCACGCCGCTCGGCCGCTACGCCGAATTGTTCGGCGCGGGAACCCCCGGCGCACAGAACACGCTGAAAGTCAAACTCAAGGACCCGCGGGACGGCAAGGTGAAATACCTCGAATTCCCGCAGGACGCCGCCTTGGATCTAACCGAGAAACCCACACCTTGAATAACCTCACCGACCCCCATTTCCCCGCCTCCGGTCTTCGCCACCTCCGTCACCGAGGCTATGGAGGTCAGGAAGGCTTCCTCCTTCGCTAAAGCTACGGCGGACAAGACGACAGGCAGGCCGGTCCGGCCCAATGGCTCTTTCAGGGGCCTCCCGCAGAAAGCAACGACCAGAAAAGCATTTTCAAATGAATCCAATGAAAAGAACAAAACGACTCCTAACTCTCACGGCATCGTTGCTGATGCCGCTCTCTGCGATCCACGCCGGGGAAAACCTCGAGCAGCAATTCCAAAACCCAGCGAAGGGAGTTGAAGCCAATCTAAAGCCGATTCCGTTCGCGGATCTCGCTCCTGACGGATTGCTGAAAGCTCGCGCTGAGTTGTCGTTTCGCCGCCTGCAGGAGCCCTACTTCCAGTGGGACAATGTCTCCCGCGTGAATTTCGGCGCCTTCCCCGGCGACGCGCTCGGCCGAACCATCAATGGACTCACCCTGCTGTCGCAGGCGCTGAACCAGCCGGAACCAGCCAGTCTGAAGGAAATCATGCGCCGCGTTCCTTCATTGGCCAACCCCGACGGCTATCTCGGGCCGAAGTTGCCGGAGTCGCGTGCCAACGAGGATACCATGGCCGGGCATAACGGGTATACCTACGGTCTGATGGAATATGCGCTGTGGACCAAGGACCCGGCGACCAAAGAGACGCTCAGGCGCATGGTGGCGAATCTCTTTGTTCCCGCCCGCGCCGCCATCGCGGGCTATCGTGAAACCTCGGAGGCCAAAGTCGATTGGCATCTCTCCGGCGGCGATGTTGGTCAGTTCTTCACGACGCTGGATGGAATGACACGCGCCTATGTTTTGGTGCCGTCGCCGGAATTCAAGGCGACGATCGAGACCGCGATTGAGCGGTATCGCAAGCTGGATCTTGTCGGACTCGACGCCCAAACCCATGCCATGCTCTCGGCCGCCACCGGCATCCTGCGCTGGCACGAGATGCACCATCGCCCCGAGGACCTGGCGTTCGCCGAGGCTCTCTACAAGCAGTATCGCGCGTTGGCCATGACCGAAACTTTCGAGAACTACAATTGGTTCAACAAACCCAAATGGACCGAGGCCTGCGGGGTCATCGATTCATTCATCCTGACGGTCAACCTCTGGCGGCTGACGGGGCGCGCCGACTATCTGGAAGACGCCCACTTGATCCTGTTCAATGGCCTGCTGCCCGGCCAACTGCACAACGGCGGATTCGGCACGGGGCCTTGCGTTGGCCACGCCACGGGAGCCTGCCGCACCAAGATGCACTCGGAAGCGCCTTTTTGCTGCTCCATGCGGGGCGGCGAAGGGATAGCCCGCGCGATTCAATACAGTTACTTCCAAGACAAGGACACGGTGGTCCTGCCCTTTTATTCGAATGGCACGGCGACGCTGCGGTTTGCGGAGGGAACTTGCAAAGTTCGCCAGGAGACCGGCTATCCGCACAAGGGCCAGATGCGACTGGAAGTCCTCGAGAGTGAGGTAAACAAGAAAAAGAAGTGGCGCTTCCTCGTACCTTCGTGGGCAGTGAAGGACAGTTTTGAGATCCGCGTGAACGGCAAGAAGGCGGAGCCGCGCCTGGCCGATTCCTTTGCCGGAATCGAGGTCCCGCTTGTTGCTGGCACCGTTGTCGAGGTAGCCTTCCAGCAGGAGCGCGGACCGCGCCCGGCGGTGCAAGCCGAGCTGGCGAAGAGGGCCACCCGATATTTCGATGGGCCGCTGCTGTTGGGTTCGGCAACGGAGAAGGCCGATGAGCCGCTCATGCCGATTCTGGACCTGTTTGCGGTGGGCGGCAGCGGCGGCGAGCCCTGCGTCTACTTTCCAAACGGGAAGACGCAAGCTGTTGCAAAGGTTGCAGCCGACAGGAAAACCCCGAATCTGGCAGACACGGCGCAGGTCTTTCGTCGTGATCTGCCGCCTGCCCCCTTGCCCCGGGAAATCGCCAAACTTTTCAGTGCGCTTAAACAGGATAAAACATGGGTAATCTCTGGTTTTGCCTGGTCCGGTCCGCAGCAAGTGCAACAGGTCGTTCTGCAGTGGCCGGAATCAGGGGCGATGCCCGGGCCCGAAGCGATCGAGTTGCGCTGGTCGGCTGCTGGCGAGGCACACACGGCGGCACAGCCGGGAATCATCGGGAACGGCCGCCAGTGGGTCTACACGCTGGGCAAGGCACCGGAAGGCGCCAC
>JBFZFJ010000160.1:0-3111 GCA_041306405.1 Verrucomicrobiales bacterium
GGATATTCTCGCTAAACACTTGGCCGGTGACATGACCGGTCGGATTCTCCACCACCGCAAAAAGATTCATCCCCGCGGATTCGAGATGCAGCGTCCACGCACACGTGTCGGCCTGCGGACGTGATGCGGCATGCAGCACCAAGGCCGCAAGCAGAAGCTTCAGTTTCTCGTCGGCGCCATCCCCCAGCACCACGCTATTCTGACCGAGGTGAAGATACATATCCATGAACAACGGCCCGAAATCCGCCGAACAAAGCAGCGCATTGTGCTCACGCACAAACCGGCAAGCCACCGGTGCTACGCCATCTTCAGCCACCATGCTCATGCCTCCTCCCCTGCCCGCTTGCGCGGCCGCTCATGACTGCGCCACCAACGCTCGGCCACCACACCCCACAACGCATTGATCAACGAATAAGCCAGCGCCCCCACGAGCAACCCGGTCACCGCGCATCCAAGCAAGAGCGGCCCCGGCACACCGGCCGCCATACTGAAGAGGGAATCAGCCGCAACCTCCGAAGGGGCATCCTCGCGAAGCAACCACGCTCCCAAGCGATACTGCCAGTAAAGGATGACCGGCCACGTCACCGGATTGGTGATCCACACCACGGAAATCGCAGCGGGAATATTGAACCGGAAAAGATAAGCCGTGATCCCGGAAGGCAGCATCTGGAACGGGATCGGCATCATGGCCCAGAACAAACCCGTCGCCGCGCCACGCGCCACGCCTTCGCGGGTCGGACGCCATAACTCCGGGGAAAACAAGCGGTCGCCAAGCATGCGGTGCAACCACGTGCCGCGCACGTGCCGCTGGCGGGGGACTTTTTTCAGCCACGGACGGATCCGCGACCGGCGAAGGCGCATCATGCTCAAGGCTGGAGGTCCGCTCTGCGCGTGTTTTCCGGGCTTGCAATACCGGGGGGGTAGACTACAACGCGCATGTCATGAAAAAAATCGAAGCCATCATTAAACCCTTCAAGATGGAGCATGTCAAAGAAGCGCTGGCCGAAATCGGCATTGAAGGCATGACCGTCACAGAGGTCAAAGGCTTCGGACGTCAGAAGGGCCACACCGAAATCTACCGCGGCAGCGAATACACCGTGGATTTCCTGCCCAAAGTGAAAGTTGAAATCGTGGTCTCCGACGAAAATGTGGCCAAGGCCACCGAGGCCATCGTCAAATCCGCCAAAACCGGAAAAATCGGCGATGGTAAAGTTTTCGTTCTCCCCATCGACGAAGCCATCCGTATCCGCACGGACGAAACCGGCGACGACGCCGTTTGATCCTTCTTTGCCCGCCAATCGGAGGGACCTCCCGTCGTGGATAACTTCCAAGCACTCATCCTCGGCCTGGTCGAAGGGTTGACCGAATATTTGCCGGTCAGTTCCACCGGTCACCTGTTGCTCGCCCAGCGATTGATGGGCATCGAGTCGAGCACGGCTTCGGACGCCTTCGCCATTTGCATTCAAGCCGGTGCCATCCTCGCCGTGTTGGGCATTTATCGCCAGCGCGTGGCCCAGATGGTGATGGGTGCCGTCGGTCGCAACGAGATCGGGCAGCGCCTGCTCATCAATCTTGTCTCCGCTTTCGTGCCGGCCGCCATCCTCGGCCTGCTGCTGGAAAAGCCGATTAAGAAATACCTCTTCGGCGGTGACGCGTGGGGACTTTGGCCCGTCGTTGCCGCCTGGTTCGTCGGCGGAATGGCCATTCTCGCGGTCTCCTTCGTGCGCCGTCGCCGTGGCGCCTCACCGACCACCGGTCTCGACCTCGAACAGTTGACCATCCGCATGGCCCTCATTGTCGGCTTTGCCCAATGCATCGCCATGTGGCCCGGGGTGAGCCGCAGTCTGATCACCATCGTGGGCGGAGTGTTGGTCGGACTTTCCCTCCCTGCCGCGGTGGAACTCAGCTTTCTGCTCGGTGTCATCACCCTCACCGCCGCCACGGCCTACGATGCCCTGAAGCACGGTCCGGAAATGCTCGCCACCTACGGTGCCACCCCGCTGCTCATCGGTTTCGGCGCGGCTTGGCTCTCCGCTGTCCTCGCCGTCAAGTGGATGGTCGGCTACCTCAAATCACACGGCATGGAAATCTTCGGCTGGTACCGGGTTGCCCTCGCCTTTGTCGTTGCCGCGTGGCTCCTCTGGCCCTCGATTTGACCATGGACCCCATCACACCCGATCTTCAGTCCGTCATCCTCTGCGAGGACGTGCGCACCGAAGTGAGCGGGGCGCAAACCCTCGTCGGCGTCATCGGGGCCATCCCCGCCCCGCAGGTTCCCATCGGATTTTTCAAACTCTGCCTCTGGTCGCGTTGGTGCGGCGGCATCGGACGGTTCCATCAGGACTCGCGCTTTCTCGACCCCGACGACGAAGTCGTCGCCGAGGCGGCCATCGATTTTGAACTCCGCGAAATCGAAGGCAGCGCGACCAACGTCCACTTCTTCGGCGGCGTGCAGGTCAAGAAATTCGGCGTCCACCATGTTGAGATCCGCCTCGACAGCGATATGCGCATGCGTTTCCCGGTTCCCGTGGTGCGCGTCAACCAGTCGCCGCCCGGTTCTCCACCTCCGCCCTTCCAATCGCCCGCCGCGGCCTGACTCAGAACCGGATCCGTTCACCGTCATCCACGGCGGTGATCTCGTTTATCTGCGGCAAGGCCTCCCGCGCGCCCCGCAGCAACCCGACTTCCCGCCCGTTCAGTTCGGGCGCGAGATGATTGAAAAGCAAATGCCGGATCGTCCGCCCCTGCAAGACGGAGAACAACTCCTCGGGGAGATAGTGCGACAACTCGCAGACCAGCACATCGCAAGGCGCGGCCAGCGCCGGCATTAAATCGGCGGGCGACCCGAGATCGGAGGAAAATACCACACGCCTTGCGCCGCACGTGATATCCAGACCGAAAATCTCGAAACGCCCCGGCGACAACGGATCGATGCGCTTGTGCAGACTCTGCAAGTGAGTCGTCGGGAAGATCCCCACCTCCACCCCGGCAGCCGCCTCAACTTTCTCCGTCACACGCCACGCGTGCAGCTCAAGCGAAAACCCCAACAAGGCAGGGGGCAGATACACCGCGTCAAGCCACGCGAGTAACGGCTTGATCAATTCTCCAGGC
>JBFZFJ010000161.1:0-5507 GCA_041306405.1 Verrucomicrobiales bacterium
CCTCGATGCCGTCGTCGCCTCCGCCCGCGGCCGCAACCTCGATTTCACCACCGACATCCGCTCCGCCATCGCCGGCGCGGACCTGATCTTCGTCTCGGTCGGCACGCCCACCAAATCCTACGGCATCGGTGCCGGCCGCGCCGCCGACCTCCGCTACATCGAGTCCGCCGCCCGCCTGATCGCGGAGGTTTCCGAGGGCCATAAGATCATCGTCGAGAAAAGCACCATCCCGGTCAAAACCGCCACCGCGATCAAGTCCATCCTTGCCGCGAACTCACCGCACGGCGCCACCTTCCAGGTGCTCTCCAACCCCGAGTTCCTCGCCGAAGGCACCGCCGTCGAGGACCTGGAATGCCCGGACCGCATCCTCATCGGCGGCGAAATCACTCCCGAAGGCAACGCCGCCGTCGAGGCCCTCGTCTCGGTCTACGCCAACTGGATTCCCCGCGAACGCATCCTCACCACCAACCTCTGGTCCTCCGAGCTTTCCAAGCTCGTCGCCAACGCCTTCCTCGCCCAGCGGATCTCCTCCATCAACTCCATCTCCGCCCTCTGCGAGGCCACCGGCGCCGACGTCGACGAGGTCGCCCGCGCCATCGGCATGGACTCGCGCATCGGCCCGAAGTTCCTCAAAGCCTCCGTCGGCTTCGGCGGCTCCTGCTTTCAGAAGGACATCCTCAACCTCGTCTATCTCTGCGAGTCCTTCAACCTCCCGCAAGTCGCCAAATACTGGCGTCAGGTCGTGCAGCTCAACGACTGGCAGAAATCGCGGTTCGTCGAGAAAATCGTCCGCACGCTTTTCAACACCGTCAACGGCAAGCGGATCGCCATCCTCGGTTTCGCCTTCAAGAAGGACACCAACGACACCCGCGAGTCGCCCGCCATCCATGTCTGCCGCGACCTGCTCCACGAGCGCGCCCACCTCGCCATTTACGACCCGCGAGTCAGCGTGGCGACGATCCATCAGGATCTGATCGCCGCCGGGGTCTCGCCGGAGCTCATCGCTTCCAACGTGGAAATCTGCAGCGACCCCTACACCGCCGTCGCCGCGGCGCACGCGCTCGCCACGCTCACCGAATGGGACGAGTTCCGCACCCTCGACCTGCCGCGCGTTTATGACCTCATGCTCAAGCCCGCCTTCGTCTTCGACGGCCGCGCCGTCCTTTCCCTGGAAGCGCTGGTCGCCCACGGCTTCGAGGCCTTCGTCATCGGCAAGGGGCTTTGAGGCAAAAGCTGAGATGCTGGAAAACTGAAACGCTGAAATTTCAGAAGAGCTTCGCGCCTTGCTGTCCGGTATTTCAGTTTTTCAGCATCTATTAATTCATCCCCCTCTTCTTTCAGCATTTCAGTTTTCAGCGTTTCAGCATCTACCCCCATGAACATCCACCCTGAGTTCCACCGCTTCCTCCACCGTCACGACAAGGAAAACCTGCTCGGCCAGCGCGGCCTGGTCGTCTGGCTCTGCGGCTTGTCCGGCTCCGGGAAATCCACCATCGCCAACGCCGCCGAGCGCGTGCTTCACCAGCAAGGGCGTTTCACCACCATCCTCGACGGCGACAACCTCCGCACCGGCCTCAACTCCAATCTCGGCTTCACCGACCAAGACCGCCTGGAAAACATCCGCCGCATTTCGGAAGTCGCCAAAGTCTTCGCCTCCCAGGGCGTCATCACCTTCGTCTCCGCCATCACCCCGCGCGGCGAGCTCCGCGACCTCGCCCGCGGCCTGCTCGGCAACGACCTCTTCGAAGTTTACATCAAGGCCAGCTACGAGGCCTGCGAACAGCGCGACGTCAAAGGCCTCTACGCCAAAGCCGCTCGCGGCGAAATCGCCCATTTCACCGGCAAGGACGGCTCGTTCGAAGCCCCGCACAACCCGGACCTCGTCCTCGACACCGAGACCACCACCATCGAGGACGCCGCCTTCGAACTCCTCGAAGCCATCCGCGAAAAAATCGCCGTCCACCGCCCGCTCTGAAGATTCCGGTTTGCCGGATTCGTTGAAAGACGCTGAAGTCCTAGGACTTCGGCGTTTTTTGTTTTCCGCGCCTCCACTCGGTTTCGTCAGGCCCGCACTCGATACATTACAATACAACTCAACTTAATAATTATTTCTTGACCTGAGCGAACCACCCGCCTACCCCTCCCGCGCCTCTTCCCTCTCCATTATCAGCATTTCAGCATTTCAGTTTTCAGCTTTTCAGCATTTATTCCACCATGCCCAACTACCATCTCAGCCAGCTCGACCAACTCGAAGCCGAAGCGATTTTCATCCTCCGCGAAACCGCGGCGCAGTTCGAGAACCCCGCCCTCCTGTTCTCCGGCGGCAAGGATTCGATCGTCATGGCCTGGCTCGCCCGCAAAGCCTTCTGGCCCGCCCGCATGCCCTTCCCGCTCGTCCACATCGACACCGGCCACAACTTCCATGAAACCATGACTTACCGCGATGAATTCGTGGAACTCATCCGCGCCGCCCTCGTCGTCGGCTCCGTCCAGGACTCCATCGACAGCGGCCGCGTCGTCGAGGAAAAAGGTCCCAACGCCTCGCGCAACAAACTCCAGACCGTCACCCTGCTCGAAACCATCGAGCTCAACCAATACGACGCCTGCCTCGGCGGCGGCCGCCGCGACGAGGAAAAAGCCCGCGCCAAGGAGCGCTTCTTCTCCCACCGCGACGACTTCGGCCAGTGGGACCCGAAAAACCAGCGCCCCGAACTCTGGAACCTCTTCAACGGCCGCAAGAACCCCGGCGAACACTTCCGCGTCTTCCCGCTCTCCAACTTCACCGAGATGGACATCTGGATGTACATCAAACGCGAAAAAATCCCGCTGCCCTCCATCTACTTCTCCCACGAGCGCGACGTCTTCGAGCGCAACGGCTCCCTGCTCGCCGTCACCGAGTTCCTCAAGCCCCAGGACCACGAACCCGTCACCCGCCAGATCGTCCGCTTCCGCACCATCGGCGACGCCACCTGCACCGGCGCCGTCCATTCCACCGCCTCCGACCTCGACGAAGTCATCGCCGAAGTCGCCGCCGCCCGCCAAACCGAACGCGGCACCCGCTCCGACGACAAACGCTCCGAAACCGCGATGGAAGACAGGAAGAAGGAAGGATACTTCTGAAGAAAAAGCGTCGAAAGTCTAAATGTCTGAAAGTCTAAAAGTCATAAGACCCCGCAACTTACCTTCGACCTTTACACCTTTAGACTCTCAACAACGATCACATGACCATAGAACGCTTCGAAGACCTCCGGATCTGGCAGGACGCGCGAGTCCAAGCCAACCGCATTTACGATTCGTTCGGCCCTAACGCTCCGTCAGCCCGCGATTTTGGCTTTAAGGATCAAATTCAGCGTTGTGGCGTGTCCGTGATGAACAACATCGCTGAGGGATTCGAACGCAGATCGGATCCCGATTTCGCGCGCTTTCTTGATATCGCCAAGGGTTCGAACGGAGAAGTCCGCAGCATGCTTTATCTGGCAGAAGATCGCGACTATCTTCCATTCCAAGTCGCCAATGAAATGAGAAATTCCAGTGAGAATCTCAGTCGTGCCATCGAGTCACTCGCCAAACACCTCCGCATCTAATCCGCCTCTCCGACCTTCAGACTTTAAGACATTTAGACCTTTAGACTCTTTTATAACCATGGACCTACTCCGCTTCACCACCGCCGGTTCCGTCGACGACGGCAAATCCACCCTCATCGGCCGCCTGCTCTATGATTCCAAATCCATCTTCGAGGACCAGCTCGAAGCCATGGAGGAATCCTCCCGCCGCCGCGGCGACGAGAACGTCAACCTCGCCCTGCTCACCGACGGCCTCAAGGCCGAGCGCGAGCAGGGCATCACCATCGACGTCGCCTACCGCTACTTCGCCACCCCCAAGCGCAAGTTCATCATCGCCGACACCCCCGGCCACACCCAGTACACCCGCAACATGGTGACCGGCGCCTCCACCGCCAACCTCGCCATCATCCTCATCGACGCCCGCAAGGGCGTGATCGAACAAACCAAGCGCCACAGCTTCATCGCCAACCTCCTGCGCATCCAGCACCTCGTCGTCGCCGTCAACAAGATGGACCTCGTCGATTACTCCGAGGAGGTTTATAACAAGATCATCCAGGACTTCCGCGACTTCGCCTCGCGCCTCGACAACATCGTCGAGATCACCGACATCCCGATCTCCGCGCTCAACGGCGACAACGTCGTCGACAAGTCCGAGCACATGCCCTGGTACCAGGGCCCGACCTTCCTCTATCACCTCGAGCACGTCTATGTCGGCGGCGAGGAGAACCACGTCGACGCCCGCTTCCCCGTGCAATGGGTCATCCGCCCGATGAGCGACGAGTGGCACGACTTCCGCGGCTACGCCGGCCGCGTCGCCGGCGGCGTCTTCAAACCCGGCGACGAGGTCACCGTGCTGCCCTCCGGCTTCAAAACCCGCGTCAAGGCCATCCACAGCCCGGACGGCGAGAAGGAGGAGGCCTTCGCCCCGCAGTCCGTCTGCATCACGCTCACCGAGGAGATCGACATCTCCCGCGGCGACACCCTGGTCAAGACCAACAACCCGCCCGTCGTCTCCCAGGACATCGAGGCGATGATCTGCTGGTTCTCCAACAAGCCGATGCCGCCCAAGGCCAAGCTGGTCATCCGCCACACCACCCAGGAAACCAAGGCCATCATCCAGGACGTCAAATACCACGTGGACATCAACACCCTCCACAAGATCGAGGGCGTGGACGGCTTCGCCATGAACGACATCGGCCGCATCACCCTGCGCACCGCCGTCCCGCTCATCCACGACTCCTACCGCCGCAACCGCGCCACCGGCTCGTTCATCCTCATCGACCCCGGCACCAACGAAACCGTCGCCGCCGGCATGATCGTGTAGCGGCGATCACCGGTCGCCGCTACACGATCGCTTCCCACGGACCGCGTGGATTCCGCGCGCCATGGAGCGGCGGAACGCGTCCGCCGATGTCCATGCGGAGCCAATGACCGTAGCGATGCGCTTTCCATGATCCCCCCATGGTCCGGGCGAAACTGATAGTCGGTGCAACTCCTTGATGATCCGCGTGCGTCGCGTCCATCCGCGGTTCTGTTTGCCTCTTTGGCACCGGAACCCGCGCTGTGATGAAGTGTGGAATCGGCGCGCCTGACCGGCAAAACACGAACATCTTTGGAACAAGCAGCGGGTAGAGGAAACTCCCCCCATCGGCGACTTTTCCCCGGAAAGGAGAATAAACCGATGAATGCTTCAAATATCGTTAGCTCGCGGACGAAGTGTTTTCGCCACGGTTGTTTCAGACGCTTGGTGCTCGCGTTTTTGATCATGTTGATCGCCGCGCCGAGCGGGTTTGGGGTTGACTATTATGTGGCGGTCGAAGGCAAGGACACCGCCGATGGAATCAGCCTGACAACCCCGCTCGCGACCCTCCAAAAAGCGATCGGCCAGGCCGCCCCGGGTGACACCATCCATGTCCGCGGCGGAACCTACCGCCAGCAGGTCAC
>JBFZFJ010000162.1:0-6269 GCA_041306405.1 Verrucomicrobiales bacterium
TACAACTGATCGCCATCCGCCCATGTCATCCGTCATCGTCCGATATCGCGCCGTCACCATCACGGTCTATCCGTGGCGGCACAGCAGCGGCCGGGATTACTGGCGATTCAAACACGGCGGCAAGACCGTCACCCGCGCATCTCTCGACAAGGCCAAGGCCGAAGCCCTCACGCTCTGCAAGGCCACGTTCCGGGGCAGCCTCGACCTCTCGGAAATCACCCCGGAGCAAGCAGACGCCTGCCAGCGGATGATCGCGGCCGATCCGACGTGCGGCCTCATTGACGAGTTTCTCGTCTGGCACGGGAAGGCCCGCCCCCGGAAATCCTGCCACGAAGCCCGCACCGAGTTCCTCGCCATCAAGAAAGCGAACGCCGGAAACTCTCCGCACAATGTTGAGATCCTCACCCGGCACTTGGAACATCTGCCCGACCTCGACCTCTGCGAATTCACGCCGGCCAACCTGCCGCCGCTGACCGGAGCCGCCCGCAGCCGGTCCAACCGCCGCAACGCATGGATCACGTTCTTCCGGTGGTGCGCCAAAGCCGGCCACCTCCCCCACGGCGAGCCGACAGCACCCGAACGCCTCGACGCCCCGATCCTCCTGCGGGGTGTCCCGTCCACCTGGACGCCGGATGAGCTGGAAATCCTCCTCGCCAACGTCGAGGACAAACACCGCGCATGGCTGGCCTGTGCCGCGTTCGCCGGGATCAGGACCGAGGAGCTATGCCCCAGCCCGGCTAGCAAGAAATCCCCGCTCATGTGGGAGGACTTCGATTGGCCGGCGTCGATCATCCGCATCCGCCCCGAGACCGATAAAAACGGACGGCGGCGGATCATCCCTATCCTGCCCGCGCTCAAGGATGCCCTGAGCGGCGTCCGGCAGACAACAGGCAGAGTCGGTGCCGCAGCAGCCCCTACGACGGCTCCCAAGGGTGGCACGATGGCCGAGACGACGCGCCTCGGCAAACTCGTCGGCGGCTGGAAGCGGAACGCGCTCCGGCACTCTTACATCTCCTACCGCGCCGCCGTCGTCGGGATCGCAAAAGCAGCCGCCGAGGCTGGCAACTCCGAGAGCGAGTCGCGGAAATCCTACCAGGACGCGAAATCGTCGGAGGAGGGCGTTAGGTGGTTTGCCGTCCGCGAAAAATGCACCCCAAATGCCCCCCCGCAAATCTTAGGTACAAAACCCTCCCTGACCCTAAAAGAGGGTAAAACCCCTATAAATCCAGACTAACTGGAAGCATAGGTATCAGACAGTAACAGCTCCAGAGGGTTCGAATCCCTCCCTGTCCGCCATATTCTATAAGGGTTTGCGGGTTGTGTTCCCCGAATGTTCCCCACCTTTTCAAACCATGAACCGAATCCGGCTCCGCCCTGGCGTCACCGCGTGGCCTGAAAGTGCATCGCGTCGCGGCCCCAGAAGGCACCGGCGGGCAGCCAGCCTTCGCGGGCGAATTGCTCCATGACGGCGAGCGGCATGGTCGCCTTGGCCGGCCATGGCGTCGCGTTGGCGTTCCAGACCGGGGCGAGGTCGATCGCGATGCCGCGCGCGTGGGTCGATGGGCGTGTGCCGCCTCGCATGAGTCGGAGATTGTAGCAACCCGCGTAGTGGGCGAGGACGCCGCGGTGCGGGCTGGCGGCGATGGCGGCGAGGACTTTGCCCAGCGAGTGGGCGACGCGCTTGTGGCAGCGGATGCCGCTCACCGGTTGGCCGTCGTAGGCCACGCCAAGGCCACCGACGGGCAGGCGGACGAGATAGTCCTCGTCCCCGGCGTCGCCGTAGTAGTTCGAGAGGCTCGCCTCGTCCTGTGGCGGCCAAGGATTCGGCGACGGCATGAGCGCGCTCAGGTAGCCCTGGCACGCGGCACTGGATTTTGGCCCCCACTCGCCATCCGGCTTCGCATTAATCCGAATTTGCATCGTTTTAATTTCGGCGGCGGTCATGGGGTCAATATTCGCAAAAAACGTAGAGGAGGATGGCGCCTGCGACGACGAGCAGGCACGCGATACCGGGCCACCAAGGCGGAGTGGTGAGCGGGTCCATGTCGTAGTTCGATGACATTATTTCTCGGAGAGGATGACCATGGCGCGCGCGGCCTCCTCTCCGGAAACCGACCATTGCCGCGATCCATCCGGGGCGACGGTCAGCGAGCAGGAGGTCAGGCAGGCGAGTGCGGCGAGGATGAGGAGGGTTTTCATGGCGCTGGCGGTGTTGAGTCCTTGGCCAGATAGCCGAGGATGGCAAGAGTCACGGGTAGTGCCCAGGTCTTCCAATCGGCAACGTCGTGGCCCTGTTGGACGATCCCTTGAATGGCGGCGGCGGCGGCTGCAAGCAGTCCGATGAGTGTGGTTTTCATAAGCGGTTTTTGTAGAGGCAGGTGCCAAGGCCGCAGCCTTTGCTGAGGCGGTCAACGTCGTCCTGGAGCTTGGCGACGATCGTGCGAAGGCTGGCGATCTCAGTTGCCAGCGAGCGGTAGATGATCGCGGCCAGCGTCGAAATGACGGTGGCGAGCGCGATCAGCACCATGAGTATCCATTCGGTCGGGACGGTCATTTTTGGGGGAGTTTAAGAGCGGTCATCAGGCTCTGGCTCAGGCTCTGGCTCAGGCTCTGGCTCAGGCTGCGGCTCAGGCTCTGGCGGAGCGACGTGAACAAACGCGGCTCCGTCAAAGACGATGTCCGTGCGGCCCGTTGTGACCGGGGCGCGGGCGGCGAACCTCGCCACGGCGAGGGCGTCGAGCGAGGCGTTGACCATGGTGCCGAGCGCGGTGTTGGCTTGGAATGTTGCGAGGGTGGCGGGCACGTCGGCGTTGAGCACGGCGAGCAGGCGGTCGGTCGGAAGACTCCAGAACATCGCGTTGGTGGTGGCGAGCACGCTGGCGAGGTGGTGCGTGGCTTCCCCGGCTTGGAGGACGAGTTGCTCCTTCGCCTGTAAGTCGGCTTCGGCTTCGGTGAGTTGGCGGATGATGGACATGTGTGTGGTTTGGTTGGTTAGGTAAGTGCGGCCATGTAGGTCGTGAGGCGGGCGTCGAGAAGGGCGAGGTCGAGGGACTCGCCTATGTGATAGAAACTTAGCCTGCCGTTGAAATACGAAGCAGGGGTTGGCTTATTATTGAAAATCGCGGCCGTGCCGTTATACGGAGCTTCGCTGGTGTTCGTGACCGTCACGTTCGATCCCGCAGACCGTAGCGTGTATTCCGTGGAGGCGGACCGGGAAATCCCAACCAATCCCAGCGGGGCTACAACCTTTCCGGAGGACAAAGTTACACTGCGGCACCGTGACCTGCTTGCTGTAGAACCAATGACCAAGATTAACGCCCCTGGTTGTGCCCGTCCGCTGCTGAGTGCGGCGAACTCCGCAGATGGCAGTGTGCTGACCCAAACTCCCGCTGATACATTGTCTTGCGCCAGCACGGATGGGTTATAGTTCGAGTCCAGTTGCTTCGTTGATCCATCCCCAACCAATCCCGTCGTCCGGTTGTAGTCCCCGCTGACGAAATTCGCATTCGTCGGCGCGGTTCCCACCAGCGGCACCAAGGCCCCGGCCAGCGAGTCGGGACCGGCTAGCAGACAGCTCGCTTTGATCGCGGTCCAGATGCCGTCAGCCTTGCAGCCTGCGATGAACGCATTGACGGCGGCTTTGTTGGCGGTCGTGATCGTGCTGCCCGCCGTTGCGATGGCGGCGAAATAGGTGGACGCCTCCGTCTCGTAGGAGCTGCCGGTGCTGGCTGTCATGGACATTCTGAAGGCGGACGTGAACATTACGGCGTGAAGTTTTGCGCTGCGCTGCCATACCAGTTGGTCCCGTCGGAGACGAACGTGAGGAGGTCCATCCTGCCTGCGGTAGCGGTGATGGTGGGGGCGGTGCCGCCGGACCATTTCACCGAGGTGAAGGTGGCAGTGCCGTTGCCCGTCGCGGCGGCCTGTTTGAGTAGTAGCGTGAAGCTCTTGCCTGCCGCCGCTGTTGGCATGGTGAAGGTGCACGCGGTGGATGCCGTCAGCGTCGCGGTGATGAGCGTCCCCGCCGTGATGGCAATGGTGGCTGTCGTCGTCACGGTGCCAATCGCGACGGCTGTTTCGGCGATGGCCGCAACGGTGGTGTTGCCCGTGACCGAAACGTCCCCCGTGAACGCCTGCGCCCCGGAGAACGTGGAGCCGGTCCAGTTGTTCGTGCCGCCCGCCGTGACCGTGCCGGTGAAAAAGCCGGTCGTGCCCGCGACCGCCCCGCTAAACGTCCCGGTCCTGCCGGTGATCGCGCCGCTCGGATTCATCACCGCGCTGGCAGCGGTATGCGTGTATGCCTCCGCCCCGGACGCTGACGGCCCGGAAAACGGGAGTGTCGTCATCGAGGTGTTGCTCGCGATTGCGGTGATCACTCTCTCCTCACTGGCATTGACCGTGTTGAAGGTGATGGAATCCCCGACAACGAACCGGGAGAGGAAATCGGTTGATGTGCCAGCGATGTCCGTTAGTGAGAGGTTGGTAGAAACCGTGCCGACTCCCACCGTGCCACGGCTCGCAGTGACCCTCGCGCCCGTGTTGACCGCGCCGCTCGCTGTCACCGTCCCCGTGAAAGTCGGTGAGGCGAGCGGGGCCTTGAGCGCGAGGGCGGCCGCGAGCGCGGCGTTGTCTGCTGGCACGCCGCCGAGGTCCGCGAAGTCGGAGGCTCCGGATGGACCAGCCGGACCGCGCCCGCCTGTTGCTAGCGTGTATTCGGACGTCGAGGAGTTAGTCGTGAGCGTGATGCTGGTGGCCATGGTCAGGCGTGCGGGTCGATGGTGATTTGTTGCGTGCCGGATAGCAGGTCTTTGTCTACGACGGAGTCTGCGTCGGTGGTCTCGATGGCCCAGGTGTAGTAACCGGCGGGCAGCGATAGCGCGCTGGGCGCGACGGTGAAGCTCCAAGCGTATGCCGTGGCCACCTCAATCGTGATGCCCGAGACGTCGCTGTCGAGCGTCTGCGCGCCGGTGCCTGCCGAGTTGCGCCAACTCATCCTGACCCTGGTGAGCGCGGCCGCATAGGCGGTGTCGTCTGACGAGGTGATCGCGAACGTTAAGCCGCCCCAGGTTTCTCCCGAGGCGACTGGTTCAAGCGTGATATTTTTGAGTTGGCATGCCATGGCTTAGGATCCGGCAAGCGTGATGGTCACGAAGCAGCTTTCATCGCCGGTCGCGCTCGGCTCGACGGTAATGTCATTAATCGGTAACAAGCCGGTGGTTCCAGCGACCTGGAGGATGTCGCCAGGGGTGAGCGGGTAGTCTGTCAGGACCGTGCTTTGCGTGAGGAGCGCGTTGGCTACGGAGGTGGATGCGTTTTTGATGTAGACGGCATCGACGCTGAGGAGACCGCCGGAGGCTTCGCCCTCGAAGTCGTTGCCATCGAGATCCGGGACATACGCGCCTACTGTTGCGACGCCGGCAGTGGTGTCGGCAGAGGTGGCAGCGGCGGTGATGCCGAGACCGCCAGCGAGTGCGACGTTGAGGTTGATGATGGTGGCCGGCCGGATAGGGACGCTGGTTCCGTTGAGCGTGTAGGTGGTCGTCACCTTGCGGGTGGTGATGACGGTGGCCCCGCTTGAGGAGGCGGTGAACAGCGCGGCGTAGGCGGTGTCGGCATTGAGGGCTGCGGCGATGGCGGCGGCGATCAGCGTGGCGGTGGTGTGGGCGGCGATGGTGAGCGGGACGCTGATGGCCTTGGGCGAGCCAGTCATGCCGGTGGCGGTGACGGTCACGGTGGCGTTGCCGGAGGTGGTGATGCCGGACGCAGCTGTAACGGTGGCCGTCTCGACCTGCAATGTGCCAGCCGTCCATGCGGTGCTGCCGGTGTTGTCGAGGTCGGAGATGTCGATGACGAGGTCCGATGTCGAGCCGACGATGATGGCGTCGAAGCTAACTTGCTTCGTGTTGGTGAGCGTGACGGTCTCGTTGCTGGCTCCGATTTGCACGGTGCCGCTGGTGCCGGATTTGGTCGGAGTGGTTCGGGCGTTGAGTCCGAAGGTGGCGCGGGGATTGGTGAGGGTCATGGTGAGTTCCTAGGTTCACCCCTGACGGATTGTCAAAGCGGCGGGTTTTCCGCAGAGTCGCAGCAGCCGGAGACTTTGCGGACGCCCGGCGGGTGGGTCTTTTCCCGGCTGGCGAATAGTTTCCGAGCAAACTCCGCGTTGTTGTTGCCCTGGGACACGCACGCGATGCAGTTCATGGTATGCGGGCTGCCGCCATAAAGCCCGATGGCGCAGCTGTCAGACTCGAAATGTTCGCAGGGCGGGCGGG
>JBFZFJ010000163.1:0-9118 GCA_041306405.1 Verrucomicrobiales bacterium
CCACGGCGTTGTAGAACTGCTCGGGCTTGATGCCGGCGGGATCGGGGCGTTCACCTTTGGCAAGAGCGGCTTTGGCGAGTTGGAACGAGGCGTCGCTGATGTGGAGGGAGAAGGTGGAGTAGGGATTTTCCGCGGCGGGGATTTCCTCCATCAGATTCACCAGTGCGGGCGCGGGTTCGTCAGGCGAGCTGAGGTCCACTCCTCTGAACAAGTATTCCGAGCTATAGCCTGTATGAATTTCATACTCGACGTTCCCACTGCTATTCTTGTCGCGAGCGTCTTCCAAAGAAGACGTGTCCCAGTATTTGTCAGCCAGCGCCAACTCCCCTTCTGCCGGCACCAAGAGTTGCGATACGGAAGCGACCTGCGACGGCACCTCCTCTCGGTGATGATCCTTTTCAGGCACAACCCTCGGCTTGGCAGCAGATCGCGAGTTGAGTTCTTTGTGTTTGGATTCGGATCGGGAAAGCGTTGGGGCGGAGCTCATCGACCGCCTCTCCTGTTCCGCCGGTGCCGGGAGAGCGGCGGGTTCCGCAGCAAAGGCAGAGCCACCAAGGGCGCGGCCACTTCCCAAACCACCGGACATGTCGTTGGCTGCGATCGGTGGCATCGCGTCCATGTCGGAGTCCTTGCCAAGTTCCGCCAAGGCGGCGCTTTGTGGAAGATCCGCGGGCTTTTCATTCCGCTGCCGCTCGGCGGATTGTTTCGCGAGTTGGTTTTGCTTGGCGCTTTGTTTGAGGCCCGCGTCCTTTTTGGACGCCTCGATTTGGTAGGTGCCATCCTCGCGCCGCGCTGATTCGGCGACGGGACTGGCGGGAGCGCTCATGGCCAAGCTTCCACCCGAGATCTTGGCGGCGATGGTTTGCTCGATTTGCTTGAGCTTGAGCGCTTGAAGAAGCTGTTGGTCGGATTCGAATTCCCGCTTGGCGTCGGCGTAGTCCTGGGCGTCGAGGCCGCGCTTGATGGCTACTTCGCGCGAGTCGTCTTTCATGGCCTCGACCTTTTTCAGGCGATCGGTGGTCATGTCCAACTGCGCCTGCAGGGTGCTTCTCAAGTTGACGACGCCCTCGTCCATCTGGCGCTTGGTCGCTTGCACTTGCTCGGCGGCGGCTTTCACCGTCGGGTGGTCATTGCCCAATCCGTTGGTCCTGGCGGACTCCAGTTGGCGCTTGGCGTCAAGATACTGCGGTTGGAGATTTCTGATGGTGTTGTCCGGTAAATCGAGCCCGGATGCGTAGGTCATCAATTGATCTCCGTCATATTTCAGAAGGCTGTTGATCTGGCTCTCCTTCTGCAATTTTTCCTGCTCGAGTTGATTGTAAGTTTGCAGAGCGCTGCGAGCGCCCTGATCCTCGTCCACGCCGGACTGGCCGTAAAAGGAGTCCTGTCCCTTGTAAATGATGCCTTTGGTTCTGACGATGGTGGCGAGGACCTTGCGGCGCTCCTCGACTTTGTCTTCCTGATCGCGGACCGCCTTGTTGAGTTCTTGGAGGGCGTGCTCGGAAGTCGCGTGAGGGGTAGTTGCCGTGTCGGTGGTCACGGCGATTTTCATGGGACTTATACGACCTATAGGACCTATGAGTCTGGCGACGACGAGCGTGAGAACCAGGCAGGCCGCGATCGCGAGGAACGCCCGCCGCCCGCTGTGACGGATGCGGAGTTCTTTCTCCGGTTCGAGCCGGGTGACTTTCTGCTTACCGAAGATTTCATCGAGGACCTCGCGTTTTTGTTCGGAAAGTTTCCACGAATGGTCCTTCTCAGCAGCTTCAACTTCGGTGAGGAGGCCGTGGAGGGCGCGCATGCGGCGGCGGAAGACGAGGAGTTCGGGGCGCTCTTCGCAGAGGCGTTGGAGCTCCGCGGCCTCGAAGGCGGAGGTCTCGCCGAGGACCCAGGCGACGATGCGCGCCTCGACGGATTCGTCGCCGACGGTCTCGAGTGGAGGTGGTGGTTCTTCGTTCATTTGAAGAGGGATTGACGATTGTTGATTGAGAATTTTTGATTGTTGATCTGGAAGAGATCAGCCCTCCGGGCTTTCCACGCCGAGGCGGCGGAGTGAGTCGGCTAGATTTCGCAGGGCGTGGTGGAGTTTGTAGCCGACATTGCCGACCGTGAGGCCGGTGCGCTGGCTGATTTGGTCGTATTTGAGGCCGTCGTGGTATTTGAGGGAAAGGAGGGCGCGGTCGTCTTCGTGGAGTTCGGCGATGAGGAGCTGGAGGGTGCCGATGGCATCGAGTTTGCCGAGGGCTTGCTCGGGATCGGGAGTCGGGCTTTCCCACTCGCGGTCGGGGTCCATGGGGGTTTCGCGCTTGTGGTCGCGGAGGTGGCTGAGGGCGAGATTGCGGGTGCAGCGGAAGAGCCAGGCCCGCGGGTGGGTGACTTCTTCCCAGTGGGCGTGGAGTTTGAGGAAGGCGTCCTGGACGATGTCTTCGGCGGTCTCACGCTGGCCGAGCAGGCCGTGGGCGTAGCGGAGCAGCACGGATTCCTCCGCGTCGAAGACCTGCCGGAGTGTGGCTTTTTGCTCCATGGTTGGTTGCGGCGGGCGGATGGAAATGACCGGATTGCGCCGGATTTCAGCCGTGGAGCGGGCGCTGGCGGTTCGGGTTTCCATGAATCGGCGGGTGCGGGGTCATGCTTTACGCTTATGAAGACACGGATGGCGGGATTTGCTTAGAAAAAAGTTTATGGAAAAATGAAGCGGCTTGTCATGCCGCGCGAAATTGCCCCACCCTCCGCCGCTCATGAGGCGCGTGATTATTCATACCGACGGTGGCTGCAAGGGAAACCCGGGACCGGGCGGATACGGGTCGGTGATGGTTTGCGGAAAGCACCGGAAGGAGCTTTCCGCCGGGTATCGCCTGACGACCAACAATCGGATGGAACTTCGGGCGGCGATCGCGGCGCTGGAGAGTCTGAGCGAGCCCTGCGAGGTGGAGTTGCACTCGGATTCGAAATACCTGATCGACGCGATTTCCAAGAAATGGATCGACGGCTGGAAGCGGCGCGGTTGGCAGACGGCGGACAAGAAGCCGGTGAAAAACCAGGATTTGTGGCTGTTGCTGCTGGGGGCGATCGGGACGCACAAGATCCACTGGCGCTGGGTCAAAGGCCACGCCGGCCATGCGGAGAACGAGCGCTGCGACGAACTGGCGAACCTCGCAGTGGCGGGCATGAATCTGCTGGAAGACGCGGGATTCGAGGCCTCGCGGAGTTGATCCGGATTTCCATGAATGTTCACTTTGCTCCGTTTGAAAATTCGGCTAAAGGTGATTCATGAATTTGAGAACGATCGGCCTGCTGCTGGCATTCACCGCATTCCCCTATCAAGGAGCGTTCGCCCAGAAACCGGTCCCGCCGCCGTCCGGCCCGCGCTTGCCGCTCGCGACGGTCTTTCAGGGCGAGTCGAAATTCCAAGCCATCGTCGCCAAGGCGGAGCGTGAGAACTGGCGCAACCTCCCGCTCGGCGAGCGGACCATCCGCGTGGCCCGCGAGCTGGTGGGCACGCCTTATGTGAATTACACGCTCGAGGTTGATGACCGGATCGAGTCGCCGGTGGCCAATCTCAAGGGCATGGACTGCTGGACGTATTATGAAAACTCGCTGGCTCTGGCCCGGATGCTTCGCTACAAGCCCGCGCCCTACAAGCCGCAGGACCTGCTGCACATGGTGGAAATCGAGCGCTACCGGGGCGGCGTCTGCACCGGGAATTACCTGAGCCGGATGCACCATCTCGAAGAGGTTTTCCACGACAACCAGAGCCGCGGCTACGCGACCAACATCACCTCGCGGATTCCCGGAGCCCAGAGACTCCAGCGCGAGATCAAGGAAATGACCGTGCAGTGGAAAGCCTACCGCTACCTGCGCACGAATCCGTCGCTGATCGAGCCGATGGGGAAAATCGAGGCGCAGGTCTCGGATCTGCCGGTCTATCACGTCCCGAAGTCCAAGGTCCGCAACGCGGAGAAATACCTCCAGAACGGCGACATCTGCGCGATCACGACGCATGGTCCCGGCGGCTATACCTCGCACGTCGGGATGATCATCAGGCTGCGGGACCGGGCCTATTTCGCCCATGCGACTTCCGACACTGACAAGGGGAGGATGACCGTGATCGACCGGCCGATCGCCGACTACGTCAACGGCGCTTCGAAACACGCCGGCATCGTCATTTGCCGGCCGAACGACGTGCCGCAGTCGCCGCTGTGGCAAAGCAACGTGGCGCGCCAGTAGGCCGCGCCGCCGGGTCAGGCTTCCACCGGATTTTCGCCGAGGCTCTCGGCGATGGACTTGATGAACTCGCCTGACTCCTTCTCGACTAACGGCCGTGCGAGCATTTCCTCGTAAATGTTAATATAGCGCCGAGCCACCTCCTTGTGGCTGAATTCCTTCTCGCTCACGATCATCACCCGGCGGATTTCCCGGTCGCGGATTTCCTGCGGCAGCGCGTAAAATTCCATGGCCTGGTCGATCGCCCAGCGGAACGCTCCCGCGTTGTAGTGGTCGAAACGGAAACCGTTGCCCGTCGAGCCCTCGACATCCAGCGGGTGAACCGTGTCGTAAAGCCCGCCGGTCGAATGCACCACCGGCAGCGATCCATAAAGCGGCGACGTCATCTGCGGCAGCCCGCATGGCTCGAACAACGAAGGCATCAGCATGAAATCGGAGGCGGCGTAGGCGAGACGGGAAAGCCGCTCCTCGAAATCAACGATCGCCACCCGCTCCCGCAGGTCGAAAGCCGAGACGATCTTGTCGATCCAGTGTTGGTGCGGACCGTTCGCGACGATGACCACCTGCAAGTCCTGATCCCAGTAATCCGAAATCAGGCTGTGGAGGATTTCCGTGAGAAGCTGGGGGCCTTTTTGCACCGGGTCGAGGCGGGACGGCCAGAAGAAGATCGGCGCGTTGACGTCCTGCTTGAGCTGGAGCTCGCGTTGCAGGGCGAGCTTGTTAGCCGCCTTGCCTTCGGCGAAATCCGCGACGCCGAAATTGCGGGCCAGCGCGTCATCCGTCAGCGGATTGTAGGAGGCGTCAGGAGCGTTGAGGATCCCTGCGGAACAACCGGCCGCATACTTGGAGCGGAGTTCGGCGCGCACCGAATCAGGCACCACCGAGTGCCAGCCCTCGACGATTTCCCAGAGGAAGCGCGGGCTCACCGTGTTGATGTAGTGGGCGGCGAAGATTCCGGACGTTAGAAGATCCACCGGCACGTGCGAGCGGGCGTGGTCGTAGTTGGCGGGAGGGCCGGTGAAATACAAATTCATCCAGAACTCCGCGGCATCGATCCCCGCCTCCTCGACCCGCGCCAGCGACACTTGCCGGGTGTGGATGTTATGCACGGTGAACAAGCACTTGATGCCGCGGCGCCGGGCCATCGCCGGGATCAGGGCGGTCATCCAGTCGTTGCAATGAATCAAATCCGGCATCACGCGCGGCACGATGTGGTTGATCAGCTCGCGCTGGAACACCAACGCGATCCGCATCGATTCGTCGGAGTGATTGCTGTAAACTTCGTCGCGATAGTAGAAAATCCGGTCCTCCGCCAAGTGGATGTGCGCTTCCGGCAGGACTTCGTGGTATTTCCTCAACTCCTTCTCGTGCAGGCTGAAAATGTCGCCATGGAACATCCGCCGGTAGTTCGGCATCGCCACGTGGACGTCCGCTCCCAGCTCGAACAGCGCGGAAACGAGCGATGCGGAAACATCCGCCAGGCCTCCCGCTTTCGCCGACATCCGTTGCGCCATGTTCCCCATGCCCGAGGGCAAATAGGTGATCTCCGGCGTGACAATGAGGATTCGCGGCTTGGCTGGCTTCGGCTTGGGTTTGGCTGACATCGGTCGGAAAATTCAGTGCTATGACTCTATCCGCGCCGATCTTGGCGGGATTTCCAAACGACCGCCAACCCAAACTTTCCAAATTCCGGATTTATTTCCATGTTCCGGCCGCGCGGGAAAACGACTCGACACCCGCCTCCGACAGATGCCGGATGCAGAATTGCGACCACGTTTCCAAGCGCTCGAACAACGCCCCGTTGAGATCCGCAAGCGGCGTGAAACCCAGATCCGTGAGCGCGTCCTCCCGCGAGTTCACCGCGTCGGATTTCAAATCCACCACGTGGACGATGCCCAGATGGACCTGGCCCACCGGATTCGACTCGTCATTGAGCAGGGCGATGATCCGGTGCTCGTGCTCCTCGGGAAGATCGAGCTCCTCCTCGATTTCGCGGGTCACCGCCGCATGATAGGCGTCCGATCCCGTGCGGCCGCCACCAGTATCGACCGGGTTGACATGACCGCCGACGCCGACGGAAATCTTCGCGTGAAGCCGGCTTTCGCCGCCGGATTTCCCGCGGGTGTAGTGAAGGATGCGATCGCCGCAGCGGAAAATGCAGTAAGGAATCAGCTGCTTGTGGCTCGGGTCGTTTTCCGCCTCCGCCCGGTCCATGAAAAAGTGGTTCGCAGGATCGAGCAGACGTGCGATCGCAGCATCCAGCCCCGCCGTCCGGATTCCCTCAAACGCCCCGATTTCATCCAACAGCGCGCGCGGCACCACCAACACTTCCTCTCCTGAATACTTCGACATGCGCGGGAGAATAAATATCCGCCGCGCTTCGCCAAGCCCTCATCGAGAAGATTGGAATGCCAAATCATACGGACATCTTGAGATTACGTGATCACGTGATTCCGGATGGCCGATTTTGTGACATGCTCCATCTGTCAGCAGGTCACCCCGCCTTAGGACAATCCCCCATCCCCCATTTTATGAAACTCCTCCCCGGTTTCATTGCCCCCGTGGCAACGCTCTGCACCATCATCCCGTCTCAAAACGCGGCCGCTCAGAATTTGCCCAGCTCCCTCGGGTTTTCAATCGACGGCTCGTTCCTCAACGGCACCGCCGAAAGCTACAACGGCATCCTGATCACCGACAACGATCTGACCAACGGCTACAGCTCGGGTTTCGATCTCAAGGACGCGCCGACCCAGCTCAACCCAAGCGGCCCCAATGGAGCCGCCGCCTTCCAATGGGGCACGCCCTCCTCCACTTCCAGCTACCCGCACGCCAGCGCCCTCTGGTTCCAACCGCTCGCCGTCAGCAACGCGGTGGCCGAGGCCACCTTCGACCTCGGCTACCTCTATTACCGGAACGGCACGATCAAAAGCGACTCCGGTGCGTCCTGGGTCGATCTTGCGATGACCCTTTCGTTTTCCCAACCGCTCGGCCTGGATCCGATCTCGGTGGTCTTCGGAAACGAGTTGGTCAATACCACCAACTCCTACGATCCAGCCGCCAGCGCGGATATCGTCTCGCTCAAGAATCTCGCCGCCCCGCTCAATTTCAAGGATTCCGCCGGCAATCAATACTACCTCGAGCTGACATTCAAGGTGGACCCGGACACCATCGACGGCACGCTCTCCACTCAGGAGCAGTTCCACGTCTTCGAGGGAACCCAAGGCCGGGCGACCTTGCTGGGTCGGTTCACCGTTGACCCCATCGGCAGCCTCGGCACCAACGGCGTCGTTCCCGAGCCCAACTCGGCCCTCCTCGGCGGGATCGGATTGCTGATCCTCCTCCGCCGCAGGCGCTGAATGATCCGATCCGCGGAGAAACCCGGAAATCGCGAAAATTTCCAAAAATCGTCTTGCCCACCCGAAGGTCCGCGAATAAACCTCCGCCCCACCCGAAAGGGGCGTTAGCTCAGTTGGTAGAGCACTTGCATGGCATGCAAGGGGTCAGCGGTTCGAATCCGCTACGCTCCACCACTCTTGTTTTCAAAGAGTTACGGTCACAGCCCCTCAAAAAGGCCTTTTTGGGAACGAAAGTGGGAACAAATCCGGATACGTTCGCGATTGTTCCAGCGCGTCCGGCAGTCTGCGCATGCGCGATATGAGCGGCCCTCGCGCGCGATGCTTTGCGCAATGGTTGAAGTCCTCGCGCGCGCGTGCGCGATGCCACCGGCAAATTCCCGCCACGCCCTGCCTCGCGAGCACGTAGTTCTCCATTCCCGAGCAATTTGCGGTAGAATCTGTAAGGTCCGCGCGATCGCTCAAGTATTTTTCGCACTGAAAGTCCTACCCGAATCATTTATGCAAAATCTCATCTCCTCCCTGCTCATCTCCTCCCTCGCCGTGCCATTCGCAGGCGCGGTGGAGGCTCCGCCCAAAAAAATCATCGTCGGCGGCCAAACGCAGTCCACAGGCAGCGGCGATATCCTCAGTGAGCTGCCGATTCCCGCTTGGGTTTGGGGCAAAGATCAGGGCAAAACCCAATTTGTCAGAACCACATTCGATACCCCCGCAAATCTCGAATCAGCGCGTGTCATCGCCACCTGTGACAATGTGCTCACGCTGTGGGTCAACGGCAAGGAGCTTGCCAAAAGCGGGGAATGGAGCACTCCGGTTGACATCAATGTCCTCGCGGATCTCGCTAAAACCGGAAAGAACGTGATCGCCATCAAGGCCGAGAACCAGGGCGGTGTGGCCGGCCTGATCGCGAAGCTGGTCCTCACTTCAAAGGGCGGCGTGCGCGAAATCATCATGACCGGAAACGACGGCTGGAAGGTCTCCGCGACCGAAGCCGCCGGCTGGCAAACCGCCGGCTTCGACGACAGCGCATGGCAGCAACCCGAAAAAATCGCCGCCCTCGGAGCACCGCCATGGGGCATACCCGGTGCCAAGGCAGGCGGCGGATCGGCGCTCACTCCCGACAAGCTGGAAATCGCCGGAGGATTCCGCGCCGAGCTTCTCTACACGGTGCCCGCCGCGGAGCAGGGTTCATGGGTCGCGCTCACCAAGGATGCCGCAGGCCGCCTCATCGCCTCCGATCAGGGAGGTAAAGGCCTGTTCCGGATTTCCGTGAAAGAGAGCGAGGATGCGATCCATGTGGATGTGGAAAAAATCCCTGTCGATATCTCCGGCGCCCAGGGCATGACCTGGGCTCACGGCAAACTCTACGCCCACGTCACCGGAGCGGGCCTTTTCACCGCCACCGACACGAACAACGACGGCATGCCGGATGCCAAGGAAGAACTCGGCGGTGCCAACGGCGGCGGCGAGCACGGCAACCACGCCGTCATCCCGGACATGGAAGGGGAGAACCTTTGGATCGTCGGCGGCAACCACACCGC
>JBFZFJ010000164.1:0-3020 GCA_041306405.1 Verrucomicrobiales bacterium
CTCAAACACTGGTCTCAAAATTGGTGGATCTCGGCCACTTGGAGCGCATGCCCCGGGAAATCCTCGACCTCGGACCCATTGTCCATTTCCTAACAAAAATTCACGTGGATCTTCATGGCCCCCGGCCCGGTGCGGCGGAGTTGTTGCGGCGGCTGCACCCGACACCGGCGCTTGGCCCCTTGCCACGGACCAGCGAGACACTGGAAAAACTGTTGAATTGGCGGGAGCGTCTCGGTTGTCCGTCCGGATTTGGCGCGCCATTCGGTGTCTGGGAAGACGGTCGCTTTGAGGCGGTTGTGGCGATTCGCGGGATCTGGTGGCACGGTCATGAACTTCAGATTCCGGCTGGCTGCGGCATCATCGAAGCCAGCCGCTTGGTCAATGAATGGCGCGAACTGAGACTGAAACGTGAGGCGGTCCAACTCTTCCTCACATCAGCAAATTTGTAATCAGGCGCTAAACCGCAATGGCGCGGTCGATTGCCCCTGAAAGAGCCGGGTCGGGGTGCGGAGCCACTCGAAGGGCGGATTAAGTTAAGTGCGGCTTGTCGGGCTGACGGGGTTCAATGTGTTGGTTTCTGTTTCTTGGTCAATGAAAAGCCGGAGACATCCGGCTTTTCACTGGATTCTTCCGCCGATAGGCGGTTCCCCCGCGGGGGAAATTTTTCTGTTAGTCCGGTTTGGGGGCTCATGCGGCTTTCCTCCTGGCGGATGGACGATAGATTTCCCACGGCCTGGCTCCGCCCAGCGAGTCGTGCGGACGCCAGGTGTTGTAGAGTTCGAACCAGTTTCCGAGGATCACTTCGAGTTCCACGAGGTTGCGGTATTCCCGCAGGTGAAGTTCGTCGTATTTGAGGGTTCTCCACAGCCGTTCGATGAAGACGTTGTCGAGCCAGCGGCCCTTGCCGTCCATGCTCAGGCGCACTCCATGGGCTTCCAGATGCCCACGCCACGCCCGCGAGGTGAACTGGCAGCCTTGGTCGGTGTTGAAGATTTCGGGCACCCGCCCGGCAACCCGAACGGCTTCGTCGAATGCTTCCAGACAGAACCGGGTGTCGAGCGTATTGGACACCCGCCATGAAAGCACGGCCCGGGTGTGCCAGTCCATGACGGCCACCAGATAGGCGTGACCGCGCTCCATGGGAATGTAGGTGATGTCGCAGCACCACACCTCGTCGGGGCGTGCAACCTCACGGCCGCGCAGCAGATAGGGGTGGACCTTGTGCTCGTCGCCCTTGCCTGGGAGGCTGGTGCGGGGACGGCGGTAAACGGCCCTGATGCCCATTTTTCGCATCAGTCCGCGCACTTTGCCGCGACTCACGGGCCGCTCGTGCTCCCTTTCGAGCAGATCACGGATTTTGCGCGAACCAAATGCCGGAGCCTTCATGTGGATCGCGTCGATGAGCCGGCAGAGTGCCAGCTCGCCCTCGCGCGGGTTGGACGCAGGCTGCAGGCGGTTGCGGTTGACGTCCACCAGTTCGCACTGGCGGCGTGTACTGAGCTGGCAACTGTCGCGCTCGATCATTTCCTTGCGCTCTTTCACAGTCCCAGCTCCTTTGACTTTTTTTGCAGCCACTCCAATTCGATGGTCAACTGCCCGACTTTGCGCTCCAGCCTCGCCTCGCGCTTCTCGGCGGCTTCGGCTTCGCGCCGGGCGTCCTTGCCGCCGTTCTCAAACACGACATGCGCGCTATCGAGCAGCTCTTTTTTCCATTGGCTGACCTGCACGGGGTGGAGTTCGTTTTCCTCGGCAATCTCACTGACGGTTTTGATCCCGCGAGCCGCCTCCATCGCGACACGGGCTTTGAATTCGGCGCTGAAACGCCTTCTGGTTCTCTTCTTTGACATGGTTCTGGTTGGCTAGTGTCGCCAACCCGCAAACCGCCTCAACCTAATTATGCCCCTGGCTCCGTTTTTCCGGACCGGCTCTGAATTCCCGATTGGAGCCGTCCTACAACCGCGCGTGGGCACCGTAGAGAGGGCAAAAAATTACCGCTAAATCCGATGAAATATCAGGTTTTTTCATGATTTATCAGGGCTTTTTGGCATTTTGGCCACTTTTTCGGACAATTTATTTCAAAAAAGTTGCCCTGATATAAAAAATCTGCAATCCTCTGGCGTATTGATTTTATGGGTTTGCGAATGGAGTTCGCACCAAAAACCCCCGGCTCGTCCTGCGAGTCGGGGGTTTTCTATGAAAGCCTTGGATGATGCGGATTAGGCGTCTTTTTCAGCAGCGGTGGCGGTGTCGCCGGCGTCCACCGAGATCACCAAGGTGGTAGTCACTTGCGGGTGGAGACGCACGGTGATCTCAGATTTGCCTGACTTCTTGACCGGCTTGTCCAGTTCGATCGCATGGCGGTCGATCACGATGCCTGCTGCTTCGAGTTCCTTATGGATATCGATGCTGGTGACCGAGCCGAATGCCTTGCCACCTTGGCCGGTGGAGAGGGTGAACTTCGGCTTGAGTTTGGAAATTTTGGTGGCGAGTTCCTGGAAGACGGCGATTTCTTCGGCTTCGCGGCGGGCGCGGGCGGTCTTGAGGGCCTCGACGTGGCGGAGATTGCTGCGGGTGGCCTCGTAAGCCTTGCCTTGCGGAATTAGGAAATTACGGTCGTAACCGGCGCGGACTTTGACGACGTCAGCTTCGGCTCCAAGGCCTTCGATTTTTTCTTTGAGGATAACTTGTGCGTTGGCCATGGTAATAGGTGGTGAAAAGTTCGTTTGGGGGCGGCGATTTAGGCCGGTCGGCAAGGTGAGTCAAGAAGAATGCAGCCGATTCGCGGGAATCCTTGAATTTTTCGGGCCCGGGGTGGATGTGCGTGTCTGGGCAAGGATGGCGGAAAAGGCCATCTGGATGATGTCTCACGCTCTGATTTTCCGTGCATGCGCAGCGCGCGCGCTGGATTGCTGACTTTTGATTCTGATGCTGCGGGATCTTATGGGTCATCACGGGTGCCATGCTTGCCACAGTGTCACACCTGTGTAATTTGCCTGCAAGATGTCTGCCATTCACCTTCC